>MHBQ01000106.1:0-36141 GCA_001803315.1 Lentisphaerae bacterium RIFOXYC12_FULL_60_16 | reverse complement strand
CCACTGAAAGCCACACCCCGAACCGACCCCAGGTGTTCCGATGCCTGCTGGAAACAACCGATTACCTGATTCTCGACAAACCCGCCGGCATCCTGACCAATGGGCCGAACAGCATGGAACAAGCGGTACGCACGCAGCGCAAGGAACCCGGGCTCACGGCCGTCCATCGGCTGGATCGGGGGACGAGTGGGTGTGTCCTGATGGCACGGTCACCCGCCGCATTTGAAGCCGCCGTGGAGCTCTTCAAGCGTCATGCCGTCCGGAAGACCTACCATGCCATTGCGCTGGGATCCCTGGACGTCCATAATTTCCGCATCACCAAACCCATTGACGGGCAGGCGGCCGTATCCCTCCTGGACACGCTGGATGCCGGGCGCGAGGCGTCCCATCTCCGGGTTCGGATCGAAACCGGGAGAACCCACCAGATTCGCAAACACCTGGAATCAACGGGACATCCGGTTGCCGGAGACCGTCAATACGGGATCGGACGAAGGCTTTCGGAACGTACCGTCCAGATCGCCCGGCCCATGCTGCATGCGGCACGACTGGAATTTGTCCCGTCAGGCGCCACGAAATCGCTGGCAGCAAATGCTCCGCTGCCTGCGGATTTCAAGGACTGCTTGCGATTGTTCCGTCTGCGCTGACCGCCGGCCAGCGCCCTATTCCTTGTGACGGTAACAAATGCGTCCCTTGGTCAAGTCATAGGGGGATATCTGGACCGTCACCTTGTCACCGGTCGTAATCCGGATGAAATGCTTGCGCATCTTCCCCGAGATATGGGCCAGCAACTCGTGTCCGTTTTCCAACTTGACCCGGTACATCGTGGCAGGCAGAACCTTGACCACGGTACCCGATACTTCAATGGCATCATCTTTGGGCATAAAATCTCGTTTCGAGGGATGCAAACTACTCTTCATCCCATCCATCTGCAAGCGTGATTTTAAGACCAACAACAGAATACCCGCCCGGGCAATGACCGGAAGGGCCTACGTCCGGAACCAACGCATAATCACCCGATGAGGATAAACGCGGGGGCATGAGCGGGCGCGTTTCAATGAAAAAAAAGACTTCATATAGTACTTGCGTTCAACCACAACGAATTACTAGCATAGCCCGCATGAAACGAGAAATTTTCCCAGGAATGGTTCTACTGGCATCCCTGCTTGTCTGCGGGATTGATATTCAAGCCGCCCCTATTCCCGGCAGCCCGGAAGGCGGAAACTACGTCTTGTCTGCTCCGGACCTGACCCGTTGGACCATCGGCGCATACAATCAATCCCGGCGACGCGTCATCGAACTTTACGGAATCGATACCGCTTTAGAGACCCGCCGAGGGGTGGTTTATGTCGGGTTTGATGTCCATCCCTCCGTGACGCTATATGGCGCAATCATGGACGGTAAACATCAGACAAGATACGCAACAAAAAATAGTAGTGACGAATTCGGGGCCGGCGTCATCCTGAATCTCATTGATCACGAGATCCTATCCCCATCCTTGATGGAGGATGTACTGCGCCTCAACGCTTCCTTCCAGTATTCAAAGGGAAAGGCGGGCATCCTGTCGCGACTGGAAACGTTCCACGAATTTTACGGGGCACTCACGCTCAGCCTCATCAATGAGATCGAGGGCAGCAAATTATACTGGCCGCACGCAATCGGTTTGTTTATTGGTCCGGTTTACTCACACCTTGAAGCCGATTCATTTGAAGAAAAACAGGCGGTTGGTTTTAACGCCGGAATCGACGTCTATCTGGCAGAACATGTAACGTTGAATTTCGGTTTGGAACAGTTTGATTCCGAGGATAAATACTTCATCGGACTCCACCTCCGTCTCTGATCCGGCCATGCCACATCCGGACGGGATGGTGCTTCCCGAATCCTTCTATCTCCGCCCCCGGGTATTGACCATCAGACGATTGGACACAAGGAGCATTTATGGAAAGCATTCTGAAACGCTTGCAGGCTGGCGAAATCCTCCTCTGTGATGGTGGGATGGGAACTTTCCTGCAGGCCAAGGGCCTGCAGCCTGGCTCCTGCCCCGAATTGTGGTGTGTCGACCAACCCGAAGCCGTTCTCGACATCCATCGGAGCTACCGGGATGCCGGTAGTGATATCGTCGAATGCAATTCATTCGGCGGAACCCGGTATAAATTGAAACATTACGGACTTGAAACCCGGGTAACCGAAATCAACCGGGCGGCCGCCGCCATCGCCCGCCAGGTCGCCGGCGACCGGCAACATGTGCTGGGCAGTGTCGGGCCCACCGGCGAATTCATGGAGCCGTATGGAATGGAAACCGAAGCGGCGTTCCAGGCGGCATTCCGCGAACAACTGGAAGCCCTCGAAGCCGGTGGCGCCGATTGCGTGATCATCGAAACCATGACCGGACTGGAGGAAGCCTGCGTTGCCATCCGGGCGGCCAAGCAGCATACCCGGCTGGTGGTGGCGGCTAGTTTCACCTTTGACCCCCAGGTCCACGGCGGGTACGCCACCATGATGGGCGTGACGCCCGAGAAAATGGCGGAAGGCGTCCTTGAAGCGGGAGCCGACATCATCGGCACCAACTGCGGGACCGGACCGGATCACATGATCCGGATCGTCCGGCAGTTGAAACCGGTTGCCGCCGGCAAACCGATTTTCGCCATGCCCAACGCGGGCATGCCGGTGCTTGAGAACGGGCAAACGATATTCAAGGAAACCCCCGAAGAAATGGCCCGCAAGGCACCTCTGCTCGTCGAGGCGGGCGCCACGATCATCGGCGGATGCTGCGGCACCGGACCCGGCCACATTGCCGCCATGCGCCGTGCCATACACGGCGGGTAACCGTCACGGTCACCCGGTCCGCACCACCACTTCCTGCACGGCTTCCGCCGCGATACGGCGTACGGCTTCCATGGTTTCCGGCTGGGCACGCGGCATGGTGCGGAAACGGGGATCCGGCAAATCGTCCCGGGGAACAAACGGCTGGAGAATCCAGCGTTTCGCGCCGGACAAGAGCCCGGCCATCTCCCGCACGGCCGCTTCGTCATGAAGGCCCGGAATCACCGTGGTCCGAAACTCGTAGTCACGGGCATCCTCCCGGATTCGCCGGACCGAGCACCGGATGGCATCCCCATCGTCAAACCCGGTAAGGGCGGCATACCCGGATAAGCCCGTCTTGATGTCCATGGCGACATAATCGAGCAGCGGCAGACAGGCGGACAGCCGGTCCGGATTCGTTCCATTGGTATCCAGCTTGACGGCCCATCCCTGTTCATGGAACCGGGCAATCAGCGCCTGGAGATCCGCATGCAGGGTCGGTTCGCCGCCGGTGATTACGGCCGCATCCACCCAATCAAGGGAAAAGGCCCGGCAGGCTGCATCCAGACGATCCCAGGCCAGGCCGGGCCGTAAGGTCCCCAACAGGCCCGCATTATGGCAGTACCCGCAGCGGAGATTGCAACCCGCGGTGAAGCAGACCATGGCCAGATGCCCGGCGAAATCCAGCATGGAAGGGCGTTCCAGGTAACCATAGACGGGGGAGAGGCCTTCCACGGCCATCAACCCCGGACGGCATCCAGCACGAAACGGATCATCTTGGGCGTGAGCACACCCTTGCCTTCATCCGAATAATCGGTCTGCAATCCGAGATACTGGAAGAGGCGCGACTTGCCGCACACGAGGTCGGCGGCACCCGGTTGTGCATTGGGAACCGGGACATAGTCACCACCCTCCTGCCGGAACACGATCATCGCCGGTATACGCTGGGGATTGATGCATTCCGCCTCGGCAAACTGCACCAGGCCATCCTCCGACTCGACATCCACATACTGGATCTCGAAGTCGTTCCATTCAGGCTTTTCCAGCAGACGCCCCAGCCGGTCCATGAGGACGGCACACTTGTCGCAGCCTTTTTTTCCGAACACGCCGATACGGAATGGTTTTGCCATGACGGTCACTCCCGGTAATCAGGCGGTTACCATGGCCGGTTTGCGCGCCGCATCCGCCTGCTCGACGGAATACGATCCCTTGTGCCGGGCCACCAGTTCACCTTCCCGCTTGGACTTGTTCCAGTTCTGTACCCGGCTGAAGTACCCCACCACGCGGGTCTCCCCCACCACGTTATCGGAGCCGCACCGCGTGCAGGTATTCAGCAGGCCGCGCATGTTGTGCTGGCAATGATTGCAGTAGGTGAATTCCGGGGAGATGGTCAACTGAGCCGACTGTGTCCGGAAGAAGGTCTCATGCACCAGCTTCGCAATGGACTCGGCCGAGGGTTGCTCCTCACCGATAAAGGCATGGGTGATGGCGCCGGATTCGATCATGCTGTGGTACTTGGCCTGTTCCCGGATCCGCTCGACCAGCGAAACCGGAGCCTCCGCCGACAGATGGATCGAATTCGTGTAGTAGGCCACATCCTCCGTAACACCCTTGACCACTTCCCGCGCCTCGGCGCTGAAAAACACCAGGTCCGTCTTGGCCAGCCGCCGGGCCGCACTCTCGGCCGGAGATTCCTCCAGCGTGAACTTGAGTTTGTGTTTCTTGGCCAGCTTCTTGACCTTGGTATACATGTGGGCCACGATCCGCAGTCCCAACCGCCGGGCTTCGCGGCTCTCATGCATTTCCTGCCCGATCAGGAAATTGATCGCATCGTTAAGTCCGATCAACCCGATGATATAGGTGCAGGTTTCCAAGTCGATATACGGCTTGCCGTCGCATGACACCCGCCCGATCTGCCAGAGCGGATGTCCGGGACTCGACATCATCTCGGCGACCTTGGCCTTCTTCTGCAAATGCGCCTGCGCCGCCAGTTCCATGGTGACATCCAGTTCCCCCAAAAAATCGGCCAGGATATCATCGCCGTTCTTGCGTGCCGCCCGGTAGGCAGCCTGCGGAATATTGATCGTCACGTTCTGGAACCCGCAGAAACGCAGGTTCTCCGGATGCATCAGCATGCGCGTATCCTCGATCGTCGTGCGCAGGCGGCAGCAGGCCGACAACGTCACTTCATCGCGGTCAAAGATGAAGTAGGTGGAGCCATTCCGGCTCGCCAGGCGGCAGGCGGTCTGGAAGACCTCGTATTGCGCGGGATCGGCGAAAGTTTCATCGCTGATATGGAAATCGCACTTGGGGAATTCAAAGATCCGGCCGTTACGGTCCCCTTCCGCAAACACTTCCAGCAGGGCCTTGCAGAATTCGCGCGCCTCCCTGGAATAATCCCCGTAGGTGATAATCCGTTCGCCGACGGACTCCAGCGCCGCCACAACCTGCGGATCATACTGGACACCGCCCTTGCCGTCCGGAATCTCCCGCAACACCAGCCGGCGGTTGCCGGGCGCCTGCTCATGGAATAAGTCCATCAGGGCATACCCGCCCACCTTCACATCCTTGCGCAGCTCCTCAACCAGCTTGACCTTGCTGCCATCCGCCAGCCGGAGCTGGTAGGTGCCGCCCGGTCCGATGGCCGGCACGCGCTGAAGGTAGCGCGGCACGCCGGAATGGATGTTGAAATCCAGGAACAGGGTCTGCCCGCCACGGGAAAAAGCGTTCTGGGCGCCGTTGAAGATCAACTCCTGCGCCACCTGCTTGTACTGCGCCGCATCAAACCCTTCCAGGTAGGGGGCGTAGAGGATATTGATGTAACCAATCCCGAGTGCGCCGGCATAATTGGCCTGCATCGAGGCCAGGAACGTGTTCAGGTGCCCGGTCAGCACCGAGGCCGATCGTGCCGGCTTGGATTCGGTATTGAGGTTGACCAGTCCCTGCAACCCGTACTTCTTCACATACTCCAGCGAATGCGAGGAGCAGTACACCCGATGCGGATACCCCAGGTCGTGGAGATGGATGGCCGCCGTGTCATGCGCCCGTTTGACATCCGCACTGAAAATCGTGTCCAGGGCCCACTGCTTGAGAATCAGTTCCGCCAGCCCGAGGTTCACCGCCTCGGGGTTGTTGTTGACGATATTGCTGTTCTCCGTCGACTTGGTG
This sequence comes from Lentisphaerae bacterium RIFOXYC12_FULL_60_16, assembly GCA_001803315.1. Lineage (GTDB taxonomy): Bacteria > Verrucomicrobiota > Kiritimatiellia > UBA8416 > YA12-FULL-60-10 > YA12-FULL-60-10. The sequence goes on along the minus strand of MHBQ01000106.1, from coordinate 30,174 downwards.
AACATCAGCTTCTCGATGAAATCCTTCGGCACCCGGTACAGCGACAGGTCCTGCAACTGGCGCTGGTACCCGCGTTCCGCCAGTTCGTTGTTCACGAGTTCCCGGATCAGGGTGGTGTTGACCGCCTTGATGTCGCTGGTGATGATCCAGTTTTCCACCGACTTGGCCACGCTGATCGCGATCTCGGGGGCCAGGTCCGTCTTCTCCATGATCTGCCGGACAATGCGGCGGCGATCCCACGGCAGCGTCATGTTCTGCGATGTCGACTCCACCAGCAGGAGGCCGGCATCGGTCACATCCACCGGCCCCTTGCCGTTCTCGCCGCGGACCCGGATCCGGCACCGCGCCAGTTCGCGCTTCTTGCGGTACCGCTTGTACGCGGCCACCACCATCGTATCGCCCGCCTCGGCCAGCAGGATCTCCACCAAGTCCTGCACATCCTCGATGCTGGGAATCCGCTTGCCGTCGGCATCCGGATGAACATGATACTCGCTCGATGCACGGTTCAACTGTTCAATCACCCGGTTGGCAATGCGCGGGGCAATCTCCTTGGCCAACGGCATGTCGGTGTTGCGGGACACCTCATCAACCGCACGCTGAATGGCTTTTTCGATCTTATCCTTCCGGAACGGAACCACCAGCCCCGTACGCTTACGAAACCCATCAAAAGGTGAGTTGGCGGAAAAGTCGGCGGATTCAGACATAGCACTCATCAAGCACCTCCTGAAGGACTGAAATCGGAAAAAAGGATGCCACCACATATAGATGAGTTGGGCACCCCTGTCAACGGGATGTAGCACAGATTGTGGTGTCAATCTTTTAACGAAAAGCTTTATTTTGCCGGAACCAACACATTACCAAGGGGATACCACGACCTGAAAATATTTACCCGTACCACACTTTTCTTGTACGGATGGACAGAATCAATCCGGGGCATTCCGACGGTTCAAGAACCAATTCGACGAATCGCCATATTCTGCTACAATTTCGCTCATGAACGCATCTGGAGCGTCCGTACGGAATGTAGTCGTCGGCATGAGTGGAGGGGTGGATTCCACCTTGTGCGCATGGCTTCTGCTCCGGCAGGGATACCAGGTTACCGGCGTCACCATGCGCACCTGGCAGGGAACCGGATCAACGGATGAAACACCCGTTCAGCGGACCGGTTGTTACGGCCCCGGGGAAGCGCATGATATCGAAGCGGCCGCACAGGCTGCACACCGGTTGGGCATCACCCACCACGTACTGGATCTCACCGCTGACTACCAGCGGGACGTATTGGCCTATTTCCGTTCCGAATACCAGGCAGGTCGCACGCCCAATCCCTGCGTCCGCTGCAACCGGACCGTCAAGTTCGGCGCCCTGCTGGACCATGTTCGTTCCGCCGGCATCCCGTTCGACCGCTTTGCCACCGGCCATTATGCGCGCGTGGAACGGATGAACGGTGGACACCACCCATCCCTCTTCCGGGGCGTCGACCGGTTCAAGGACCAGTCCTATTTCCTCTGCCGGCTGACCGCCGATCAACTGTCCCAGGTCATGTTCCCGCTGGGTACGCTGACCAAGACCGAAACCCGCGAACTCGCCCGGTCCGCGGGGCTCGGCGACTATGCCGACAAACCCGAGAGCCAGGATTTCATCGACCGGGGGCAGGAATCACTCCTGTTTGAAGCTTCCGATGCACACCCCGGTCCCATCGAGATGCCCGACGGTCGGCAAATTGGGGAACATCGCGGGATCATTCATTACACCATCGGCCAGCGCAAGGGACTCGGGCTGAGCGGAACCAGCGAGCCGCTGTATGTGATCCGCATCGACACCTGCCGCAACGCATTGATCGTGGGGCCCCAGGCATCCCTCCAGTCCCGCAGGCTTGAATCACACGATATGCATTGGATCGAACCACCGGCACCAGGATGCCAACCCCTCCGGGTTCACGCCCAGATTCGGCAACAACACGCCGCGGCGCCTGCCGTGGTCACCTGGCGGGATCCAGCCTGTCCCACACGCATCACGATAACCTTCGATGATCCGCAACTGGCCATCACGCCCGGACAAACCGTCGCCTGCTATGAGGGGGACCGGGTATTGGGCGGCGGCACCATTGAAATCCCCGCCGGCTAAAACTTCATCCGGATGCCGCATCGGCACGTGTCGGTCGCGCCGCCACCTGCCGCCATAACTGCCGGAAGACGACTTCGTAAACGATCAGCCAGCACGCGCTGGCGGTCACATAGGCCACCATGGCACCCATCACACCGACCTTGAAATACGCCATCAGGATCCAGGCGATCACCACCTGTACCGCACCGTAGGTCACGTTCGCCAACATCACCCGTCCCGGATGCCCCAGGGCAGCAAACAGGTGCCAGTACCAGGCGCCTGCACCCATGGTCACCCACATCAACACACCCACCCGCAACAGGGGTGCCAGGGGCCGGTAGGCCTCCCCATACAACCAGGCCAGAATCCAGGGAGCCGACAGCAGGGCCACACCGGACAGCAGGAAGGCGATCGAGGCGGTGGACAGCTGACGAAGGCGGTAATCCCGCAACAGGGTCCGGAACCGGCCTTCTGCCGCCACCTGCGACCATCGTGCAATGGCCGGAACGGTCACTGAAACAATCACGGTTTGAACCCACCCCCCCAGTGCAACAATCATCTGATAATAACCTAATTCCGTCTTGCCCACCAATTTGACAATCAAGGTGCTCACCGCGAGCCCGGAGAGGCTCACAAACACGGTGGCTACCCAGCCGCCACGGCCCGCCCACAGGACATCCCGCACCACCGACCAGTCCGGAGTCAGCAGGTTCCGCCACCCGAGATACCGCAGAATCATCCCCAACCCCACCAGTCCGCTGATGCTGTAACCGACCAGCACCGTCAGATAGTAACCCTCCATGGACAGGGGACGCTGGATCAGGGAACCGACCCAAAGCGATAGCAGGGGGGCCAGATAGATCAGCAGGTTCAGCACCGACCACGCCCGCATACGGCCTGAACACTGGAGAAAATACTGGGCATGGGCATACGGCAGGCAGACGACATAGGTCAACGCAAACCACAACACCGGGCGCCCTACTCCGGCCAGGCCATAAAACCGGGTTCCAACACCCATGAATCCCATCGCTGCCAGGAAGGCGAGCAAACCGGCGAAAAGGCCCATCCAGAAGGTGGTGGCCACCTTGCGCTCGAACGGCTGTTCCTGTTTCCTGCCCTCGGCGATAAACCGTGGAATCAGGGCCATCACGGGAAATCCGGCCACGAACCCAAACCAGTTGACATAGGTGCCCAGGGTGGCTGACCGTCCATATTCCACGTCGCCCATGGCGCGCACGGCCATCGCGGTTATCACCGTTACCAGGGTTTGAACCGTGACGTTGGCCACGGCACTCAGGCGGGAATCGTTGAACAGGCGCCACCAGACCCGCGGCCCCTGCGCCACCAGGCTCCAGCTCCACCGAACCGGCATCATCACCCAATACTGGTAATCATTCGCGGACATAGTCTCCCTGCCTGTATGAAACGGGGTAACGTATGCCGTCCCCCCCCCATCCTGTAAAGCCCATTCCGTATCGGGCGCACCTGCAGATGGGGCGCCACGGAAACCGCTGGCGGCCATCAAGGGTTTTACCTATCATGCGGTCATTCGACTGGCAGAATCATGCAACCATCCCGGCAGGAGATACGTGATGACACCCGATAACCGATGCCTTTTCGGTCCGATCAAGACGTTCCTGAAAGACGGGCGCACCGTCACGATACGTGCGTTGGAACGCTCCGACGGCGAAGCCCTGACCGCCTTCTATGCCGGTGTGCCACGTTCAGATTTCCGATTCTACTGCCCGCACCCGCTGGACCGGGAACACGCCCTGGCCAACGCCGCCACGGCCGATTCCCCGACGGAGATTGTCCTGGTGATCGAAACCACCGACCACCGGATCGGCGGATATGCCTGGCTCCGCTGGACAACCGGATCCGACCGGTCTACCTTCGGCATCTGCATTCATCCCGATTTCCAGAACGCCGGGACCGGCCGCATCATCATGACCCGCCTCCTGGAAATCGGCCGGACCCTGGCCCCTCCCGTCATCCAGTTGACCGTCCAGCAGGCCAACACCCGCGGGGTCAAACTGTATACGTCGATGGGATTCAAGGTGATCCGGGAACAGGTGCGCCCGAAGGGGTTTCAACCCGGCCTCGACGCCGAACTTGAATATGCCATGGAACGGCCTGCCCGACACGACACGAACCATTGACGGAATGACCGCACCCCACTATCGTGCGGAGTGACAGGAACCAACAGGAGGAATATCCATGACCAGCCACGAGCGGTTCCGCCGCATGTTCGAACACCGTGAAGCCGACCGCATCCCCGTCATTGACTATCCCTGGGCCGCCACCATCGAACGGTGGCAGCAGGAAGGCATGCCTGCATCGGTCAGCTATGTCGACTATTTCGGGCTCGACAAGGTTGCCGGAATCGGGGCCGACAATTCGCCCCGGTACCCAGTCCGCACGTTGGAGGAAACCGACACGTACTCCACCTACACGTCACCCTGGGGCGTCACCATGCGCAGCTGGAAACATGCGGCATCAACCCCGGAGTTCCTGGATTTCACGATCACCGGCCCGGACTCCTGGCAGAAGGCCAAGGAACGGATGACCCCCACCCGTGACCGGATCGACTGGAAATTTCTCGAGCAGCACTATCCGGTCTGGAAACGCGAGGGCTATTGGATCGAGGCGCACTTCTGGTTCGGGTTCGACATCACCCACTCCTGGACCGTCGGCACGGAACGGCTGCTGATGGCGCTCGTGGAACAGCCGGAATGGTGCATGGACATGTTCCGGCACGAGTTGGAAATGAATATGGCGCTGTTCGACATGGTCTGGGATGCCGGCTATCGGTTCGATTCCATCCGCTGGCCCGACGACATGGGTTACAAACTCAACCAGTTCTTCTCCCTCTCCATGTACCGGGAACTCCTCAAGCCGTTTCACCAGCGGGCCATCGAATGGGCCCACGCCAAGGGGATCAAGGCCGCGTTGCACTCCTGCGGGGATATCCGGCCCTTTATCCCGGAACTTGTCGGCATGGGTTTGGACAGCCTGAACCCGCTGGAAGTCAAGGCCGGCATGGACCCTGTCGCCATCAAGCAGCAGGTCGGTGACCGGCTGGTCCTTCACGGTGGCATCAATGCCGTCCTGTGGGACCGCCCGGACGCCATCCGGGCCGAAATGGAACAGGTCATTCCCGCGCTCAAGGCCGGTGGCGGATACATCTTTTCGTCTGATCATTCCGTCCCGTCCAGCGTCAGCTTGAACGACTTCAAGGGGATCGTGGAACTCGCCAAACGGCTGGGCTCCTATTCCTGATACGATAAACAGTTCCAGCATCATACGGCAGGAGGTAATCCATGAACGCTGCATCCGTTCCACGAGGTACCGGCCGGCAACGCCTGGCCATCCATTCACTCACCGTCCTGTTCGCCATCCTGTTGTTCTGGCTGCTGGGGTTCCTGGTGCGGGACCTGGCCGAAATCCCCGGCCCCTCCTACCCGGAGATCGAAGCACGGCACCTCGATGCCGCCCTGATCAGCAAGGCCGGGGCGTTGAAAGTCGACCTGGCCCGCATCGAGCGCCTGATCCGTGAACAGCAGCATGAACAGCGCATCCTGCGTGACGGCACCGGCACCCTCGAACGCACGATCAACCAGCTGCTCGACCTCCAGCGCACCAGCGTCCAGCAGAACCGCAAACTCTCCGCCGCCGAGGAGAAGGCCTTCACCGACAGTATGGATGTATTCCTGCTCAACCAGAAACGGGATCAGGCCATTAACCAGGAAATCGCCCGCCTGACCATGCAGAAAAACAGCCTCGATGCCGAAGACCGTTTGACCCAGGAACAGATCGAACAACAGCGTGAACCAGCACGCAAGGAACACCAGCAGCTTCTCCGCCGGCACCAGCACCGGGTGGCCTTCCTGCAACTGGCGGTCCTGCTGCCCCTGCTGGCCGGTTCCGGATGGATCCTGTTCCGCTGGCGCAGCCACCTGCACTTCCCCCTGGCCATGGCGGCCGGCCTGTCCATCCTGGCCCGCGTCGGGCTGGTGATTCACCATTGGTTCCCCAGCCGCCTGTTCCGTTACATCCTTCTGGGTGCCGCCATGGCGGTGGTGGTCAGACTGCTCATTGCCATCTTGCGCCTGGTGGCGCGGCCGCCGGCCGAATGGCTGCTCAAGCGTTACCGCGAGGCCTACGAGCGTTTCTTCTGCCCGGTATGTGACTACCCGATACGGCGCGGCCCCATGCGCTTCCGGTTCTGGACCCGCCGGTCGCTGTCCCGCCTGCACCTGCCGGCCGATGAAGCCGCATTCCCGGACAGCCGCTACACCTGTCCGCATTGCGGCACCCCCCTGTTCGAGGAATGCCCGGACTGCCATTTCATCCGGCACACCCTTCTCCCCTTCTGCGATCACTGCGGGGACAGGAAGGAACCCGCCCGCTGACGTGGACCGCGCGAAGTGCGGCCTGTTTGACGGAAAAACCGTTGCGGGTTTGACCTGAAACCCTCCAGCGTCTACTGTTTTCGCGTTATGCCAAGTCCCGACACAACCCTCCTGTTTCTCCAACTGCCGCAGCTGGATAATGACGTCTCCGTTGCGCCTGAAAACGTTCCGTTGGCGGCGCATTATCTGGCATACAGCCTGTCGCGAACACCGATGGCGGCCCGTACGCAGTGCCGCGTGGCACCCCCCAACACCGACACGATGGATGACCGGACCCTGGTCAACTGGATTGTCCGGCAACAACCCGACCTGCTGGTCGGCACCCTGTATCTCTGGAACATCGAACGATTCCTGCACATCGCCGGACAGGTCCGCCGGAAACGTCCCCGGACCACCATTATGGTCGGCGGCCCGGAAGTCGCCCGCAATCACCCGTTCCTGTTCGAATCGGACGCCATCGATGCGGCGGCATCCGGCGAGGGCGAAATCGTCTTTCCCCTGATGGTCGACGCCTGGCAACACCATCGGACAACCTCCTGCAACACGGTCGCCTGGCGACGGGGACACCGGTGGGTATGGGGCCATACGCCACCCCCACCCGTCCACCTGCCCGACATCCTGCCCCCTGCCAACGGGCGCTTGAACCGGCCGGATTCAAACGGTATGGCCTATTTGGAAACCACGCGCGGTTGCCCCCTGCGCTGTACCTTCTGCTCCTACGCCCATCAACGCCGTTCACGCTCCGCAATCGGGCCGGAAGCGGTCATCCAACGCATCCGTATCCTGCACCAGCGCGGGGCGCGGGAAATCCGGTTCATTGATCCCACGTTCAACAGCAATCCACATTTTGACGCCATCCTCGATGCCATCCTTCAATTCAACCGGACAAAATCCGTGCGTTTCTTTGCCGAAATCCGGGCGGACACCATCACGACCCGCCAGGCACACCTTTTGAAGAAGGCAAATTTCACGGACCTTGAAGTGGGCGTTCAAAGCCGTAGTCCGCGCGTACTGCGGGCCATTCAACGGCCAAGCCGGATACAGCCGCTCCTTACCGGAATCCGCCGCATGGTCCGGCAGCACATTCACCTGACGGTCGATCTCATGGCCGGCCTGCCCGGACAAACCCCTGCCGATATACGAGCCGATCTTGAATGGGCATACCGGATACCGGACACCCAGGTTCAATTCCTGCACACGTTGCTCATTCCCGGCACCCAGTTGCGCGAACAACGCACATCACTCAAGCTGCAGGCTGCCGATCGTCCGCCGTATCGCGTTTATGCAACCCCGCTCCTGTCGCAGGATTCCCTCGAACAAGCCGAGATGTTTGCCCGTACACGGGGCGGTAATCTCCCGGATTCCCCGGCCCGAAAACTGGTCGCATACCGCCTTCCCGACCGGTTTCCGGAGTCGGTGCGATTCCGCCCGGCCCCCCCACCCGTCCCCTTCCCGGGTCATACCAACCGGCGGGCCATCCTGATCCGGGGAAAGGATCTTTTCAGCCGGCGGGCACGGATCGCGCAGTGGATCAGCCGTGCCATCACACAAGAACCCCATATACTCTGCCAATTCGTTGTCTGTCCGGAGCAAGAGGAACCGCTGGATCTATTCGACGGCATGATCCGGCAAATTCGCAACCATGAGCCGCATTGGCTCGACCGGTTGAGCACCGATCCGGAACACCGGCTGGTTGCCCGCCGGGTGATGGTCCTCTTGCCTGAGAAATTCCGGCCTTCGCGTTCCTGGCGTCGCGCCGTGACGGACCTGCTGGAAGCGTCCTGCTACTGAAGCAATACGCGCTTATTCCCGCACACGAAACAAACGGCGGGCATTATCCGTCGTCAGTCCGGCGACCATTTCCGGGGGCATGGCGCGGTATCGGACCATCGCCGCCGCCACATACGCCAGGTTGGCCGGTTCATTGGGTGGTTCATCCGGCGCCGGTTGACGGCCCGGGATCTCCGGCAACATATCCGGCGCATCCGTCTCGATCAGCAACCGGTCCTCCGGAACCACCATGCAAGCGGCCTGTGCCCGGTGGTTCCGGTGCCGGGTCAAGGTCCCGGAAAACGATACATACCCGCCCCGTTCACAGATGGCAGGAACCATTTCAGGACTCCCGGAATACGCATGAACGACAAACCCGGCAGGCAACGGCCCCACCCGGTCAAGGCCCTGCAACAGGGATTCCCACGCTTTACGGCAGTGGATGGACACCGGCCGTTCGAACCGGCGGGCCAGTTCCAGTTGACGCCCGAACACCTCGTCCTGTTCATCATCACACCGGTATTCCAAGGCATGGTCCAGACCGATTTCCCCAACGCCGGCGGAAGGAACCCGTTTTATCACCGACTCCAAGTCCTCCAGCCACCGGTCGCCACGCCCCCGCAAGTTCCAGGGATGGATGCCAAAGGAGGGAATCAGTCCCGGCACTTCCGCCGCCAGACGCTCCACCCTCGGCCAATCCGGCGCTTCCGTTCCACAGCACGACATGAACGATACCCCGGCATTACGGGCCCGGCGGATAACGTCCGGCAATCCCGGCTCAAGCCGCGGATCCTGCAGATGGTTGTGCGCATCAAACCACGTCATGGGCGCCATACTATCGAAACCTTTCCACGATGCAATCCCCGTACGATTGACATTCATCCGGAATCTGCAATGCTTTCGAACAGCCACAAATACGGTTATATTGCCGCGATGGCTCATTCCGTTAATGGAGACGACGAAAGGACCTTGCCATGAACTCGATACACCTTATAACCGCAGCGGTTTTGACGATTGGCCTGGCCGGATGTGGCGGACAGAAGTCCGAACAGGAAAAAGCACGGCAAACCACCGCGGAAGCCATGCAAGTGTCCGCGAATGCCATGGAACAGCAGGCCAAACAAATGGCCCAGGCCATGCAGGAGCAGAATGCCGTGGCCGGGACAGCCGTCGAACTGGCCGATTTCCGTGAAATGAAGAAACTCCTTCCGGAAAAAGCCTCGGGACTTCCACGCACCGAACATCAGGGATCGAAGAACGAGGCATTCGGGGTCCGGGTATCCAATGCCGAAGCCCGCTATGAAAACGATGACGGTTCCTCCATCCATATCCAGATCACCGATATGGGTGGAATGGCCGGAACCGCCATGCTGGCCCAGATGGCCTGGGCCAATATGAAAATCGACAATGAATCCGATTCCGGATACGAACGCACCGTCACCGTGGCCGGTAACAAGGGATTCGAACGGTTTGATTCCGACAGCCAGCATGGCGAGCTGCAAATCATGGTTGCCAACCGTTTCATGGTGGCAATCGATTCACAGAACGTTGCGATGAAGGCGGTCCTGAAGATGGCGGAGGAACTGCCCCTATCCAAACTGGCCGGACTCGCCAAGTAGGACAAAATCCCCATGCCTATCGCCCGAACTGTATGCTGTCAAACCGGCATCCGCATCCCGGCAGCCGTACTCTTCACCCTGCTGCTGACGACCTACCGGTTACCGGCACAAACCCTGGAATCGATATCCGGCCGGTTGCCCGGCATCGAACAACGCCTGCCGGTGGTCATCCAGGCTGCCGAACAGGCGGCCAAACTGACCCTTCAAAGCACCAACCTGCTGGTTAACGTACCCTATTCACCGCAACCCAGTTTCGCCGAGGAAATGGTGAACCGGTCCGGTTGCCTGGCCAACGCCCTGCCATCGGAGGAACGCACCAAACACGCCACCCCCGAGGATGTCCTGCTCTTTTCGGTACGTTCCTGGGAAGACAACGGAGCGGATGCCATCAAGCGTCTCACGGCATACCGGTCCAACCACGCCTGCATCGTCCTGTTTGCGTCGAAAGCCGGCATGCCGGACAATGTCCCCTGCGATTACCTGGTGGACAACGGGGCGCCGGACGGATCGCGCACCCATGCGTCGGCAAACGCCATCCTCAACGTGTTGAACGGTTTGCTCTGGCAATGTGAGTATACCGCTGCCCTGACCCGTCACGGCGTGTATCCCGGCATCCTGCAGAGCATTCTGGAACCGGGCGCCAATGAACATAACGCAACCCTCCAGAAGCCGGAACTCCGGCGTTCCCTGTTCCGGACGCCAGGCTCCATTCCGCCCGGACAACTGGCCCGCCAGTTCATGGGGAACGTCCACACCCTGGTCCTGGCCATCCGGCAACCGCCGGTCCATGACGCGATTCGTGAAGCAGCCAACCAGCTCGCCACGCACATCAAGGCGGGTAAAGGCGTCAAGGTTGCCACCGCCACCCACATCCTGATGTACGAGGTCTTCCATGACCACCGGTCCCCCTGGAAGCCTTTCAATGTGGTCTGGCACGCCTCCACCGCATTCAAGGAAAACCTTAAACCCGACGACCTGCTCATCTGGTTCTCGTTTGTCGGCATGAGTACCCCGCTGGAGGATTACGGCCGCTTTATACGGGAGACCGGGGTTGAATGCATCACCAGTTTTGTCCAGGACGAGAATCCAGCCAACAACGAGGCCCGGAAACGGGTTCACATTCCCATGAGCTGGGCCCGGCCGGATACGGTGGTTGAAATCCCTTTCCCCCCGGGACGAATGGCGCCCGTCAGCGGGCTGAACCAGGGCATTGTGTACCGTTGCCTGGACGATGCCGTGTTCGAGGCCCTGGCAACCCCCTGAAAACTCCCCGGCATGACATCCACGCCCTACCACGCCGTAATTTTTGACATGGATGGAACGCTCACGGTACCCGTTCTGGATTTCAACGCCATCCGCGCGGAAATCGGATTGGATACGCGGGGGGATTTGTCGGACGACATCCTGCGCCTGGCCCCCGTCGCCCAGGCCCGTGCCTGGGCTGTCGTCGAGCGGCATGAACAGCGTGCCAGGGAACAGCAAACCCTGCAAACGGGCGCCCTGGAACTGCTCACCCGGTGCCGTTCCACCGGGATGCGCGTGGGACTTGCCACCCGCAACACCCGGGCAAGCGTGGACCACTTCATGCAACGTTTCAACTTCCGGTTTGACGGGATCACCACGCGGGAAGAACCTCCCTTAAAACCTCATCCCCAGGCCATTCTCCGCCTGATCGATCCCTGGGGTATTCCGCCCGAATCCACCCTGGTGGTCGGCGATTTCCGACACGACATTGAGTCCGGTTACGCCGCCGGAACCCGGACCTGTTTCTTCCAGAATCCCGGGGTTCCATTCACCGGTGAACGCGCGGATTTCGTTGTGGACTCCATGCAGGCGCTGGCTGAATTGATTTTCTAAACGGTCAATGCACTTGCATTTGCCCCGTTTTTTCCCTAGCGTTTCACACGTGTGAATTGGTGGACTGATCCGCGGTTGACGCCAGCCGTTCAACGGCACGCAACCCGATGATCCGAATACGAACCGGTCAAAGAAAGGGAATGATTCATGTCAACGATTGTGGAAGTCAAGGCGCGCGAAATTCTGGATTCCCGGGGCAACCCGACCGTCGAAGCCGACATCCGTCTCGAATGCGGCGTAATCGGGCGGACAGCCGTCCCCTCCGGCGCCTCCACCGGCGAAAATGAAGCGCTTGAATTGCGGGATGGCGACAAGAAACGCTACCTTGGCAAAGGCACGCTCAAGGCCGTCAAGAACGTGAATGACAAGATTGCCCCCGAACTCATCGGCCATGATGTCACGGACCAGGCCGGTATTGACCGGATGATGTTGAAACTCGACGGCACGCCGAACAAGGCCCGGCTGGGGGCCAACGCCACCCTGGCCGTCTCCCTGGCCGCCGCCCGTGCAGCTGCAGAGTATTCCGGGCTGCCCCTGTTCCGCTATCTCGGCGGTGTTAACGCGCGCACCCTGCCGGTCCCCATGATGAACGTGCTCAACGGCGGCGCCCATTCCGACGCCCCCGTGGATGTGCAGGAATTCATGATCATGCCGAAAGGCGCCACCTCCTTCCGTGAAGCCCTGCGCATGGGCGCCGAGGTGTTCCACGCGCTCAAGTCGGTGCTCAAGGGCATGGGCCTCAGCACCGCCGTGGGTGACGAAGGCGGCTTTGCCCCCTACCTGAAAAGCAACGAGCAGGCGCTCGAAGTCCTGATGAAGGCCATCCGCCAGGCCGGCTACCAGCCCGGCAAGCAGATCTTCCTGGCGCTCGACCCGGCCGCCAGCGAATTCTATGACACCACCAAGAAACGCTATGTGTTCAAGAAGAGCGACAAATCCCAGCGCACCGGCGAACAGATGGCCGAGTTCTGGAGCAACTGGGTCCGCAAATACCCCATCATCAGCATCGAGGACGGCATGGCCGAAGGGGATTGGGCGGATGGAAATCCCTCACCGATAAACTGGGTGACAAGATCCAGCTGGTCGGTGACGATCTGTTTGTGACCAACACGATCTTCCTGAAGAAGGGAATCGACATGGGGGTTGCCAACTCGATCCTGATCAAGGTCAACCAGATCGGGACCCTTACCGAAACCCTGGACGCCATCCAGATGGCATCCCGTGCCGGTTACACCTCGGTCGTCAGCCATCGTTCAGGCGAAACCGAGGACTCCACCATTGCCGATATCGCAGTTGCAACCAATGCCGGCCAGATCAAGACGGGATCCCTGTGCCGGACCGACCGTATCTGCAAGTACAATCAACTGTTGCGCATCGAGGAAACATTGGGGCGTGATGCGGTGTACGGCGGCGTGATCTGAACCGGTCAACCGCCACGGCATGGGTCAAGCCCGGCGGATCCGGCAGCAAGGCCGGACCCGCCGCCTGGAGCGGATTATGAACGGGTGGAATCTTGCCATACGGGCTGCTTATACCGTCCTGACGGTCTTGTTCGTCGGGGTACTGGTCCTGCTTTTCGTCCCCAAGGTGCGCCAATTACGCACCTTGCAGTCACGGGAAACGGAATTGCGGAAGGAAAACCGGTTACTGGAGGCACAAATCCAGGAATTGAAGAACAACCAGGAAAAATTCACGCGTGATCCGGCTTTTGTGGAACGGGTCGCCCGTGAGACCGGGTTGATCAGCCCGGGGGAACTCGTGTACCGTGCGACCAATACGCCATCCCCCGTTCAAACTCGGGGGGGCGAAGAAGGACTCCGGTGATCTCATGTTAAAGCCCATATACAGGATCCTTTTCCTGATCGGCGCCTGCCTGTTCAACGGGTGCCTGAAACTCGAGCAGGTAATCAATCTACGGCCGGACGGATCAGGATCCCTGGATCTCAAATACAACCTTGCCGAATCATCGGTCAACCAGTTCCGCGCCATGCTGCAATTGCGTGACCGCCTCGCCGCGGCACGGGGAGGATCCGCCGTATCGGAATTCGAGCATTCACTGGCCAACCGGGTATTCCTCAACCATTCGGAAGAGCAGGTCCGGAACTACTTGCGCACGTTCGAGCCCGACGGGATACGGGTGGACACCCTGCGCATCCAGTCGACGGGCGGTTGGCGCCAGACCCACCTGATCCTCCAGTTCGACAACCTCCAGCGGGCACTCCAGTCCGACTTGATGCGGGACGCACGGCTTTCATTCCGGCGGGACCGGCAAGGCGACTACCGTTTGTATCGCCCCCCGGAAAACACCTCCACCAATCAACCCCTGCTGATGAACGATGCCGACATCCGGATGCTTTCCCCCATGCTGGCGGGATTCAATGTAAGCATCCGGCTGAACGTCCCCGAACGGATCGTACGGTCCAATGCCCACCGCAAGGATGCCACCACCGTGCAATGGGTGTTTGATTTCGACCGGAACCCGCAGGCCTTGACCGCCTTGCAGAACCAGGCCTTCGACACCACCTTCGACGGCAGCAAGCTGAACCTGGCGGAGTATCCTCCTCCGGCCTCACCAAAGCAGTAGTCGGACAGGCCGGCAGGAACGAACGAGACGGGGAAAGCTTTATGGCGGAACCGGAAACCGATCGTACCGGCCGTTCAGGATTCCACCCCATTGCCTGATCGCGGCTTCCAGTGCCCGTGCGCGGTGCGATATCCGGTTCTTCGCCTGCGCGTCCATCTCGGAAAACGTCGTATCATAACCATTCGGAACAAACAGGGGATCATATCCGAACCCACCCGTCCCCCGCGCATCCGCAAGGATGTGTCCGGAACAGGTTCCACGGATGGTTTGACTTTTTCCTGACGGGTCGGCTAATGCCATGACACAACAAAAGCGGGCCGAGCGGTCCGACTGATCCCGCAAAGCATCCAGTAGTTTACGGTTGTTCGCCCGGTAATCAACCGGCTCTCCGGCATAGCGGGCTGATTGCACCCCCGGCGCACCGTTCAATGCCGATACCTCCAGGCCGGAATCGTCCGCCAGGCTCCAGCACCCCGAAAAACGGGCCAGGGCAACGGCCTTCTTGACGGCATTTTTCTCAAAGGTGTCGCCATCCTCTTCCACGTCGGGTGCACCGGGAATATCAACGGCTGCCAGCAAATCAACCCCCTGCAGGTTGAAGATGGCCCGGATCTCATCCACCTTGTGCCGGTTGTGCGTGGCAATGACCAGTTTCATATGGACGTCCAGGGAAATACCCAAACCCATTGCACACCCATACTCCGTGCCCGGCCAGGAACCGGTTTGACGGGAAAGGTCGCCTCGACACATTTCCCATGAGATATACTGGTGCTCGGGAGAGGATTTGAACCTCCACAACCTTGCGGTCACCAGGCCCTCAACCTGGCGCGTCTGCCATTCCGCCACCCGAGCAACGGGAGGACCATACACAAGCACCGCCTCCGGATTCAAGCGTATTTACCGGAAGGGATTGTTTCCGGCGTAAAGGCTTTCCGCCGTGAAAGTTGTTGTCTGTTTCGGACGTTGACCCGCCCCCTGTAATTTGTTAGGCTTAATTCACTTGTTTCAAGGCAGGTTGATTCTAAACAGAGAGGTGGTGTTGTGAAGTTTGACACCCCGACGCACCGACAGGTTCTTACGGCGCCACACGCTGCGATGCAGATGCCGGATTCACGACCCCGATACTTGCCGGCGATCGCGATCCTTCTAACCATCCTGTCAACCTCCCATGCCACGACCCGGTATGTTTCACCTGACGCGACCCCCAGTCTTCCCTACCTGTCATGGGCCACGGCGGCAACCAACATCCAGGATGCGATTTCTGTTTCCAGCACGGGAGACGTGATCCTGGTCACCAATGCGATTTATTTCCTCAGCAACACCATCTCCATTACAAACGGCGTTATGCTGAAGAGCGTAAACGGCCATCAGACAACCATCATCGACGGCGGAGGGCTTACCCGCTGCGTCCAGATTTCCGGCCTGGGAGGAACCCTTGAAGGGTTCACCATCCAAAATGGCCACCAGAGTGGAACCAACGGAGCCGGCATCTATATGACGACCGGTATCGTAGACCGGTGCAACATCATCAACAACATGGTGGTTGCAGGAGCCAGCGGAGCCGGCGTTCAGATCAATGGCGGCATCCTCCGTAACAGCCTCGTAGCGTATAACAACGCCGCCATGTCAGGCGGCGGGATCGAAATGAATTCCGGATCCATCGAGAATTGCACCATTGTCAGCAACACCGCGGGGACCAATGCCGGAGGCCTTTACACCTTCGGTGGCACCATTCTGAATTCCGTCGTTTACCACAACACCTCGGCGGGCGCGGCAAATTACAATAACGCCACGTTCAACTACTGCTGTACAACCCCTCAACCGGCAGGAGGTACCGGCAACTTCACCAACGAGCCCGCCTTTGCCAATCCCGGCGCCGGCGATTTTGCTCCCGGCCCCGGCTCTCCCCTGATCAACGCAGGTCAGAACCAGCCCTGGATGGCGGCAGCATCCGACCTGAACGGAAACCCCAGAATTGAGGAAGGCATTGTCGAAATCGGTTGTTATGAAGTTCCGGCAGCTCCTCCCCTTCGCTGCTTCCGCGTCTTCCTTGAGGATGATCCCTCCGACATCATCGCGAACGAGTATTTCACCATCCGGGTCGAGGCATGGGAAGATAGCTCCATCTGGAGCGGCTACACCGGCACGGTGATGTTTGCCTCCAACCCAACCGGGGACACACCCGGCAATTATCAGTTCACGACCAACGACGCCGGCGTGCATCTTTTCACGAATGTATTCCGTTTCTTCATGTCCCACGGCGGCGCCGACGTGACCGTCACGGACGTAGTCGACATCAACATGCAGGGCGGCCTCTTCAATTTTCGGGTGTTCAACGGCTATACCAATTCGCCACCGGATTGGTTCGACATTCGAACGCCGGACCCCGTGACGGCATTCCACACCAACTCGTTCTCCGTCGCGGCACTTAACTTTGACGATTACTTGGTTACCAATTTCCTGGGTACCATCGGTTTCACGTCCAGCGACGGAACCGCCACCCTCCCCCCCAACTACGCATTCACGACCGGCAACAAGGGTTACCACACGTTTACCAACGCGTTGATCCTCCGCTCCATCGGCGAACAATGGCTCCAGGTTGCCGACACTGTTCAAACCAACCTTTGGGGACGACGCTACAACCTGACGGTTCAAGGCGAACAACCGTCTACCGGCGGTCTTTCGCATATCGTGGTTGATTTGACCGATCTGGCAAATACCAACGACTTCTTCGACATCACGATTGAAGGACGTGATGACAATGAACATGTGGTTACCAGCTTCTGGGGTAACCTCGAGGTGTCCTGCACCGACCCGAACGCCGCTTATTCCACCAACCTGTTCATATCCGGACTCGCCAACGGTAGAGGGTCTTTCCCTGGAGCCATCGCTTTCCGGACTCCCGGACTCCAAACCACGACGATCCGATGGTTGACCGACACCAACCTGTTTGCTTCCGCCCAGACCCTCGTGCAATCCGACCCCTTGCCGATGGGCCCCGGCTGGATTCGGGTCCGGTCCTCGGATGATGCCGTGGCGGGTTATCCCTGCTCCTTCAAGGTGTTCATGCTCGACGGAGCCGGCTTCCCCGACACCAACTTCTCCGGCGGCATTTCAATATCCTACAGCGATCCCGGCGCCACCGGACCAACCAACCACCTGTTCACCCCGCCGCATCCCGGTTTCGTCTCCTTCACCAACGCGTTGACATGGTCCATCCCGGGCGAACAAACCATCTGGGTCAATGAGGATGCGCCCGGCACCCGTTTCGGCGAGGATGGATATTCCGTCATGGAACCCGGCGCGAGCAACACGTTCTCGATCCGTATAGAGGTGATGCCCAATCCTGCCGTCGTCGGCCAGGCTTCCGGATTGCGCCTGTTCGCCTTTGGCGACGCCGGTAAAATCCATGATGCGCACACCAACGCCATCACCC
This sequence comes from Lentisphaerae bacterium RIFOXYC12_FULL_60_16, assembly GCA_001803315.1. Lineage (GTDB taxonomy): Bacteria > Verrucomicrobiota > Kiritimatiellia > UBA8416 > YA12-FULL-60-10 > YA12-FULL-60-10. The sequence continues at coordinate 12,393 of MHBQ01000106.1, read as the reverse complement.
TCTCCTCCCCTACGGATCCCGGCGCCGTCTTCCCCAACAACAACTACAATCCCTTCATCAACGGGGTGGCCGACATCGCGACGGGCGTCACGTTTAGTTCTGGCGGAACCCACCGGGTGGAAGTCCGCATCCAGGGTGACACCAACCTGCTGGGCGCCACCAAAGCCCTCGTGGTCGGCGGTGGAACCATCTGGTACGTGGACGACCGCACCGGCGATGACGGGTTTTCCGGCAATTCACCGTCAACCCCCTGGCGGACCATCAACCGTGCCATGTCAGCGGTGACACCCGGATCCGTCGTCCACATTGCGCCGGAACGCTATAAGAACCCGGTCACGGTCACCGTTTCAGGCGCATTGAACCAGCCCATCGCTTTTCTTGCCGACATTGAAAACCGCTTCTGGCCCGATCGCCCCGGCGACATGGGATGGATGGATGCCGGAACCCAGACCTGCGTTCATATCGAAGGCTGCACCGACATCGTGTTTACCGGCTTCGATTTTGAGACCGAAGACCTCATCCACCATCCCGGAACCGGCATCGTGATCCGGAGTTCCAACCGCATCACCCTATATGACTGCGAAGTATCCTATCGGGATGTCGGCATTGCCATCGTGGATTCCTCAAAAGTAACATTCGAGGACTCCCATCTCGACGATTGCATGGAGGAATCCATACGAATCATCAACCCGACTGACGTTTCAATCCGTGGGGTCGAAACCGAATGGTGTGGTGCGGGACTTGCCGTGTCGGGATCCGGCGGCAGTTCCCTGTCCATATCCGGCTCTGATTTCGAAAACCATTTCGGGGACGGCATCCAAATCGGGAACGGTATGGCGACCACGATAATCGAGCATTGCTACATCCAGATGAACGCAACCAATGGCGTGCGGATCACCGGCGCGACATCAAAGGTTACCTTCAAAAACAACCTGATCGCATTTAATCTGGATAACGCCGTACATGGCGGACAGGCCGACCAGTTGGACATAGTCAATAACACCCTGCACAGCAACGGCCGGGGACTCTTCATCCAGCAGACCCTGCATTCGGACATCCGCAACAACATCATTTCCCTGAACGCCGGTGAAGGAATCTCACTCGACTCCATGTCGGCAACCGACACGGTTCTGGATTTCAACTGCCTGTATGCCAACAGTATCAACTGGGCGGATTTCGCCGTCCCCGGAATCGGATGCATCAGCAATGATCCCGAGTTCGCCAGCCTGAGCGTGGGCATGGAGGACTTCCACCTGACAAGCATGGGCGGACGCTTCAAGGACGGGTGGGTGGTGGATCCCACCCATTCCCCCTGCATTGACGCCGGCGATACCAACTCGCCGTTCGCCGACGAACCCTCCCCCAACGGCGGACGCATCAACCTGGGCGCCTACGGCGGCACACCGGAAGCCTCCAAAAGCTTTGTCCTCAGCCACGAAATCACCGCCACCAGCTTTTCCACCAACGGGACGGTCTCGCCAACCGGAACCATCTTCGTGACGCAGGGAGGCACCCAGGCATACACCTTCACACCAGCGCCCCATTACCATGTTTCCGAGGTTTGGGTCGATGGGACCCCGATTGGTCCGACCAACACCTATACCTTCCTCAACGTCACCAACGGCCCCCGCTTCATCACCGTTGATTTTTCCATCAACACCTACACCCTCGATGTTACATCCATCCACGGGTTCCCCTCACCCTCCGGCATCACAACCCAGGAATGGGGAACGCTGGTGCCGGCTTCGGTAGATGAAATCGTCAGTTGGGGCGTTGAGACCCAGTATGTATGTACCGGTTGGATCGGTTCGGGCAGTATCGGCAATGGTGCCGGAACCAATACCACATCCTTTGTCATAACCAACAACACCGTCCTTGCCTGGACATGGAAGACCCAATACTGGCTGACTGCTACCGCGTTCATGGACGGCAGTGTGACCGGTTCCAATGCATGGCACGATCGCGGATCGGGGCCGGTGGTCTTCGAAGCCGTGCCCGATGCCGACTTCCGTTTTGTCAACTGGACCGGCAACCTGACCAGCACCAACAACCCGCTCTCATTGACAGCGAACCAATCCTACGATCTGATGGCTAATTTTGCCCCGCAAAGCGGCTCGATCCGGGTCACGCTTTCGACAAGCAACGCGATTGCGGCTGGGGCTCAATGGCGGCTGATAACAGGTCCAAACACCAACTGGAACAACAGCGGCATCACGGTGTCTAACCTGCCGACCGCCAACAACCCTTATATGGTGCTTTTCCAGACCATCCCCGGATTCACCGCCCCGCAAACCCTGACCAATGTGGTGGTTTCCTACGGAGCCCTCACGGACCGTTCCGGAGCCTACCTGGCGGGCGATATGCTGCTCCTGATGGGTAACACCTACATGATGGGCAACAGTGGGGGGACGGGTGGTCGCAGCACCACGGTCAGTCCCTTCTACATGGACACCCGTGAAGTGACGGTGGGTGAATATCAGGCTTTTGCCACGGACACCGGTCGTGGCATGCCCTCCGCCCCACCCTGGGGCTTTGCCGACACCAACCGGCCGATGGTCAATGTAACCTGGGCAGATGCGCAGGCGTATGCCGCCTGGATCGGCAAACGTTTGCCCACCGAGGCGGAATACGAGTTTGCCATGCGAGGCGGTATCACGGCGATCTACCCGTGGGGCGACACCATCTCTCCCGCCGATGCCTGTTACCGGGATTCCGGCATGACCAACGCAAATTACCCGGCGCAATATCCAGCCAACGGGTACGGTATGTATGACATGGCAGGCAATGTCTGGGAATGGTGCAGTGACTGGTTTACCAGCCCGCTGACCGGTGGAACCGATCCGCTCGGACCGGTGTCCGGGACCTACAAGGTCATCCGGGGCGGATCTTATTCGCAGGCGGCCCTGACGTTGCGATGTTCGGCCCGGTACCAGTTGTTGCCGGCTACCCGTCATATGGATGTCGGATTCCGGTGTGCGGCGACCGCCGGCACGGGTGGCAGTGGCGGCGCCACCTCCAGCGGAGACACCAACGACAACGGAATCCCGGACTGGTGGGAGAAATGGTATTTCGGCAAGGTATTGACCGGCGCCGATTCAGGCACTGCAGACCCCGATGCGGACGGACGCAGCAACCGGCAGGAATACCAGGCGGGAACCGATCCGATCGATGCCAACTCGGTCCTGATGATCCTCGGTGTGGAAACCCAGCCGGACGGACGGACCGTGATCATCACCTGGACCAGTGTGGAGGGCAAGGCCTACAACCTGGAACGCTGCACCAACCTGATCACCGGATTCCAGTCCATCCACCGCAACCTGCCGGCAACCACCCCCATCAACACCTTCACCGACACCCTGGACTCCACCCCCACCACCCTCTTCTACCGGGTGGGCGTGGAGTAAGAAGTATTTGGCATGACAGGAAAAGAACGCATCCTCAAAACCCTGCGTTTCGAAGAACCCGACCGCCCCCCCCACTTCGAAATCATGTTCCAGCTCGAACAGGAAGCCTTTGGCCTCAAGTTTCCAGACTGGAGCGACTGGCGGGATTGCCAGACACGCGAAGCGAAAGACCGGCTGGTCAGGCAATGTATGACCATTTATGAGAAAATCGTGGAACGATTTCAATGGGATGGATTGGCCGTCTACTTCCCCTGGAGTGATCCGGACGGCGTTCGGGCCGCCAAGGCTACCTTCGGAAACGACATATTGATCGGCAGCATTGTCGGCGACACGGTATGGTCAATCGAGAACATGACGGACTGGATGCAGTTCTCCCTCGATCTCGTGGATAACCCCGCGCACATTCACGCAGTCGCACGTGACAAGGAATCCAAAGCCATCGCCACCTTCAACCGCCTCGCAGAAGCCGGCGCCGATTTCATCCATGTCGTCAACGACGTGGCGTTCAACGCCGGGCCGTTTATTTCACCCGCCCAGTTCAGCGAGTTCATAACCCCCTACCTGCACCGTGAGGTCCAGCACCTGCGGACACTCGGCGTCATCCCGTTTGTCCATACCGACGGCAACATCATGCCCATCCTGGATGATTACCTCTCGCTGGGAGCGGCATGCTTCCAGTCGGTTGATCCCATGGCCGGCATGGATATTGCCGAGGTCAAGCGTCGTTGCCACGGCAAGCTGGCCTTGATGGGGAACGTGCAGTGCAACCTTTTGCAGGATGGGCCTCTGGAAGCCATCCGCCAATCAGCGGAATATTGCCTGCAACACGCCGCACCCGGTGGCGGTTACATATTCGGAACGTCGAACACCATTTTCACGGGAATGCCCCTGGCTCATTACGAATACATGCTCGACGTGTACCGGCAATTTCGTTCGTCAACCGGAAACCCCGCACCTGCATGAACGCAACTTCACGGCCGTTCACCGTACCGTGATCGGTCCCGATCCGTCCTTCAGAACCATCCGGATCCGATATCCCGTCCGTCGTCGGTTACCCGCGTCACCCTGGCCGGGCGTGTTAACCGACTGCGGGTCCGGCCAGTTTGACGACCACGACTTCAACGCGGTCGAGGACGGGAATCCGAATCCGCCGGCCCGAGCGGCTCACGGGAAATGACTTCCCGGACAATCCCGATACCGCCGTTTGAACCGCAGGACCATTCACGATCAGCGACAGGTTTCGAACGGGGAGACGTTCGCCGGTTCCGTACGCCGGCTGGTAACGATGGGTTTGTCCGGGCGCATTATGGAGGAATATCCGCAGGGTGCCGTCGTCACGTTTCCAGGCGTTGATCACGACCAGGGCGGAAGCATCCGCGGTGATCGCGGGTTTGCGCCACTTCATCAACAGGGCACCCACCAACCGGAGATTCTGCCGGGTTGGAGCATCATGGTGCCATCGGAAGTTATCCATCGCCAGGTAAACCGCCATTCCCTTTCCATGCCGCACGGCCCAGGCGCCTGCCGGCAATTCCCCGACATCCGTCCCCTCGGCGTCGCGATAATGCCCGAAATCCCAGGTCTGAAGATACGCCAGTGCTTTGATGCCGGGACGCGTTTCGGCAATCACATGCGGAATTTGGAAGGAAACATAACGACCCGCCGCCCGGCACAGACCCTTATCCTCGACGACAAGCGTCGCAAAGCCCTTCCCCGGCTTGCGGGACAGGATCCCCAGCCACGCATCCAACACCGGACGCTGGCGCGGGCAACCCATGGCATCCAGGGTCCCGGCTTCGGCGCAAAAAACTGCAATCCCGCCCGCCTCGACATAGGATTCCAAAGCATGGGCCTGTTGGTCCGATATACAGGCCGCATTGCCGGCTATGAGAACCGGATACCGGGCAAGGTCTCCTGCAGCCACATGATCGTCAAACACCACCGACGTCTGCAGATGGACCTGGTTGCACAAATCGTTCGCCCCATGCCAGGCCCGGTAGGCTCCCATCGGATCGAGCCGGTAATAAAAGTCCTGGGTTTGTTGACTCACCCAGATCGCGACATGCTCGACCGGATCTCCCCCGACATGCGGCATCAGGGAGGCCGCCGTCTGTTCAATGGCGGTCATCAAGGGAAGCGCACGGGACGGCGAGTCGCATCCCATGGACATGACACCACCGGCCCCGGCGCAACTGGCCACGGCCTGAAGCACCGGCTCCACATCGAAATCAGGCGCCCACATCATCCAGTGATCGCAAAGGGCCATCCAGCTTTCCGGAAGATGCCCGCATTCATAAGCACGATGCATTTTCATCTGGAAATCGCCATGAAGCGGCCGTATATCCAACTCTCCCGCCACCATGGCTTTCCATCCGAGACGGCGCAAGGGAATGCCGGTTTGCCAGGCCACATTCCGATAACGGCGGTAGTTGTTGAAACACACCATCGCATCCGAACGGACCGCATGAACCGCATCCACGCAGTGTTTCCATGCCTCCATCAGGCAATCGTAGCGCCAGTTCACCCACCGCCGGAAACCCGGATTGTCAAAATCCGGTCGATGCGGCAAGGGAAGCCCCGTCTCATCCTTGAACCGTTTCATGCAGAATTCACAACAACATCCCGGGATCCCGTTATTCTTGACCGCCCAGGTTGACCCATCGAACCAAATACCATCAAAATGAACATCCCGGACGATTTCCTTGCAGAACTCGGGCAGTATTTCCCCATACGGGCTGTTGATACAGGCAAAGATATGCTCGCCGGCGAACTCCGGACCAAGCGGATCGATTCCTTCGCCCTGCATGGGAATTATCCGCCAATCCGGATGCACCTCCACCACCCCCTCCGCATGATTCAACGAATACCAACTCAAGACCGGCCGGCCAATGGCATGCATCCGGTCAATCAGATAATGGAAAGCCTCATAATTCGCTTCCGGATGGACGTTCGGATAAACCATGGAAGGAAACAGGGCGCGGCATTTCTGGCTGACCGCGGAATGCCAGATAGCCTCGATGCCGGCAGCCTGGACTATCTCCACGCGTTGATCCACATACTCCCGGGTCGGTGGCGCATCGCCGCGTCCCTCCAACCGGGACGCACATTCGACATAGGGCTTCACGTACAGCGGCATGATTATCCTCCCACAAAAAGCGCATACACGGTTAAAGGATGGAGACTGGCACGAGGATATCGTGACCGGTCAATGCCGGAAGTCATCCCATCAATGAATCTTGTTGGCCGCCCGGCGCTTGGCAATCAACGCCTCCGCCTGGTCGAAGGGAACCGCCTCATAGCGCTCAAAGTGCATCGTGAAAGAACCACGCCCCTGGCTCAAGGTCCGAATCGTATTGGAATACCCGAACATCTCGCTGAGCGGAACCATCCCGTTGATGATCTTGGTCCCCCCCTGGTCTTCCATGGATTCGATACGACCGCGCCGCTGGCAGATTGATCCGCTACCCGGCCCCATGTACAGTTCGGGCACCGTTACCTCAACCGACATGACGGGTTCCAAGAGCACCGGCTTCGACTTCAGGAAAAGCGTCCGAAAACAGACCCGTGACGCTTCAATAAACGCCATATCGCTGGAATCCACCTCATGATACGAACCGTCTTCAACCGTCACACGCATATCCACCACCGGATACCCGCCGAAGGGACCGTGTGCCATCGCCTTGACTACGCCTTTTTCGACCGCAGGAATGTAGTTTTCCGGAATCCGGCCTCCCCGTACGGCATTGACAAATTCAAAGCCGGAACCCGCCGGCAAGGGATCAAGCCGCATGCAGACATGCGCATATTGACCGCGTCCACCGCTCTGCTTGACATGCTTGTATTCGCCGTCAACGGCGGTAACACCCGTTTCACGGTAGGCCACCTCGGGACGGCCGACCTTCGCCTCGACATGGAACTCGCGGCGCATGCGTTCCACGAGCACTTCCAGATGCAATTCCCCCATGCCGGAGAGAATCGTCTCACTGGTTTCCTGGTCAAACGTCACCAGAAACGTCGGATCTTCATCCGCCAGCGCATGTAGGGCCTCAACCATCCGTTCGGAAGCCTGCCGGTTCTCGGGCTGGATGCTGATGGACATCACCGGCGCGGGAAATTCGATGGACTCAAGCACGATGGGGTTGTCCACACAACACAGCGTGTCACCGGTCCGGGTCTGGCTCAAACCGACCACCGCAACAATATCCCCGCAACTGGCTTCCTCGATCGTCACCTGCTTGTCCGCATGCATCCGGACCAGTCGGGCTATCCGCTGTTCGGAGTTATGGGTGCTGTTGAGAACGGTGTCGCCCTGCTTTATTTCGCCAGAATATATCCGGATAAAAACCAGTTTTCCCATATGCCGGTCGGCCGCCACCTTGAAGGCCAGCGCCGAAAATGGTTCGTCGGCACTGTGCGTCCGCTGAACGGATTCGCCCTGTGCCTGGATAATCGGCGGCAGGTCGGCGGGAGACGGTAGAAACCGGACAATCCCGTCCAGCAACCGCCGGATGCCCTTGTTTTTGAAGGCCGATCCGCAATACACCGGAACCACCCGCCGGGCGATGGTTGCCTTGCGAATAATCGTCAGGATCTCATCGCGCGTCAGGCTCTTGCCTTCCAGGTATTTCTGAAGCAATACATCATCCTGTTCCGCACTCTTCTCTACCAGGTTGGCCTGCCACTTGACGGCTTCGGCCTTCAATTCATCAGGAATCGCCGCCTCCCGAACGATGGTGTTCTTGCCGTCCTCTTCGAAATACACGGCCTTCATGTCAAGCAGATCGATCACGCCCTGGAAATTCTCCCCGGCACCAATGGGAATCACGATCGGTACGGCGTTGCCTTCCAACTCGGTTTGGATCTCTCCAACCACACTGTAGAAATCGGCGCCCACCCGGTCCATCTTGTTGATGAAGGCGATCTTGGGAACGCTGTACTTTTCGCTTTGGCGCCAGACCTGCTCGGACTGCGGCTGCACGCCGCCCACGGCACAGAACAAGGCGACGGCACCATCCAGAACCCGTAGACTGCGCTCCACCTCCACCGTGAAATCCACATGGCCGGGGGTATCAATCAAGGTGACACGGTGCCCGTCCCATTCCAAGGTGGTTGCCGCTGATGTTATGGTAATGCCGCGTTCCTGTTCCTGGTCCATCCAGTCCATCACGGCTTTCCCGTCATGGACTTCGCCCATTTTATGGATACGCCCTGCAAAGAAAAGAATCCGCTCGCTGACCGTAGTCTTCCCGGCATCGATATGCGCCATAATTCCGATATTGCGGATTCGTGACAACTCAACGTGCTCACTCATGTTGCATCTCCCTTGGAAAAGCGATACATAATGCCGAATATCCGGATGAAATGCAAGCTCGATACCCGTTGAACGTAAAATATTTACACCGCTTGGCCGTTCTCCGCATGAGGCACCCTCCCCACTTGACCATCCAATGGCAGATCGATAGGGTTCCGGCATGCGTACAACCGAAACCACCGGATCATGACCTATCGTATCCAACGCCTGGCCCCCAACCCGATCATTCATCCCGGCCTTGACCCCTCCATCGGAACCAACATCAACGGACCATCGCTGGTTCCGGCTCCATCCTGGCTGCCATGCCCACTCGGACGCTATTACCTCTACTTCGCACACCATTCAGGAACCACCATACGGCTTGCCTTTGCCGATCATCTGCAGGGCCCTTGGAGGATTTATTCGCCCGGAACCCTGGCCTTGGGCCAGACACCCTGCCGGGGCCACATCGCCTCACCCGACGTGCATATCGACACCGCCCGAAAGACGGTCCGAATGTATTTTCATGGCCCGACGCCCCATGGCCAAGTATCGTTCCTGGCAGAATCCCGTGACGGCCTTGATTTCAAGGTCATCAGCGAGCCGCTGGGTCCTTTCTATTTCCGGGTCTTCCAGTACGCGGGTTTCTACTATGCCATCGCCAAGATCCTGAACCGCCCGGGCGGGGGTATCGTCTTGCGGTCACGCGACGGAAAAACCCCTTTTGAACCAGGGCCTGACATCCTTCCACGTCAGCGCCATGTGGCCGTACACCGCAACACCGACCAGCTTGATATCTTCCTCTCCCGGGGTGAGGACATGCCGGAGTCGATCCTGCATGCCACATTGGACCTCACGGGGGACTGGACGCGGTGGAAGCCTTCTGAACCCGCCTTGCTGGCCAAACCGGAGACCGATCGGGAAGGTGCCCGGCTCCCCCTGACCCGTTCCTCCTTCGGACCGGCCCGCACGCCGGTCCATGAATTGCGTGATCCCGCTTTTTTCGAGGAGAATGGAATCCCCTACCTGCTTTACTCCGTCGCCGGCGAAAGCGGAATTGCCATCGCCCGGCTTATACCCGTAAACCACGAGGAAACACCATGCGCACATTGAAATGGAACCGGCACGAGGACCTGGCCATCATCCGTCGGGAATCCATCAAGCGGGAGGCCTATCTCGATTACATGACCTTCAAAAGCCCCGGCCCGCCGCTTTTCACGGAACCATTCGGGCCGATCATCGGCCTCAAGGAGGAGTGGGAGGAACAGGGCGCCACCACTGCGGAGCTTGATTTCTCCGCCTTCACCTACCGCGCCCCCATCGAGGCCGGCATCCATGTCCAGACCGGACGGGTGGGTGATCCGCCCACGCAAATTCTCGAAGACACCGAACACCACACCCTCTACCGTGACGGGCTCGGGCGGACCATGAAACTGCCCAAGGGTTTCGCCACGCTGGCCCTGCCGCTCAATTTCCCCGTCCGCACCATGGATGACTGGCTGGCGATCAAACCCCGTTACCAGTTTACGCCGGCCCGCCTCTCCGGCGACTGGGAAGCCCGTGCCCACGAATCGCTTGAGCGCGGTGCGGCTTTATCCGTTCACATACCGGGCGGTTTTGACGAACCCCGCCAGTTGATGGGCGAAGAAGCCATATGCATAGCCTTCTACGACAACCCGGAACTGATTCATGATATGCTGACCACCATGGGCGATACCGCCTACCGGGTCCTGGAGACCGTCGTGCGCCGGGTGCCCGTCGATATTCTGAACGTCCATGAGGACATGGCGGGAAAAAGCGGCCCCCTGGCCGGCCCTGAACAAATACGAACCTTCATCCGTCCCTACTACCGGAAGGTCTGGGATTTACTGGCGGAGAACGGGACACGTCTCTTCGCACAGGATTCCGACGGCAACATGAACCCGGTGATCGATGCATTCCTTGACGCCGGCCTTAACTGCATGTTCCCCATGGAACCCGGATCCGGCATGGATGTCGTCCGGGTACGCGCGCAATACGGAACCCGGCTCGCATTTTCCGGCGGTATCGACAAATATGTTCTGGCTCGCGGGCATGACGCCATCGACCGGGAACTTGAATACAAGATCCCACCCATGGTCCGGACGGGTGGATGCGTCATCGGCCTGGACCACCGCATCCCCAATGGGACCCCGCTGGAATCCTACCGGTATTACATCCGGCGTGCCTGGGAAATCATCAACCGGGAATGGGCGGCGCGCTGAACGATGACCGGTGGGAGGGCATCACTCCGGCCCCAGCGCCCGTTCGCGTTCCACGCAGGTCGGGCAGGTACCGCAGGGAGTTTCCCCACCCCGGTAACAACTCCAGGTATGGGCATAATCAACCCCGAGCGACCGTCCGATGGCTACAATCTCGCGTTTGGACCGATGAACAAATGGAGCCATGATCCGGACCGGCACCCCGTGGTTCTGAGCCAATACGGCGTTCAGTCCCTCCACGAAGGCCGCTGTACAATCCCAATACCCGTAGGCATCCTGTTGTTGCGCCCCGAAAAAGACATGCGACATGCCCTGGCTCTCGGCATAGGCCGCTGCCAGTGACAACAGGATCATGTTCCGGTTGGGAACATAAGTCGGCGGTTGCCGCAGGGCGTCCGGGGATAATGACGCAAGGTCCGGCACCTCGATCGCCGGATCGGTCAACGCGCTCCCGCCCCGGGTAATGTCCGACAACAGGCGGATGTCCAGTTCAAGGTGCACCTTCAGTCCGGCTGCCCGGACCTGCCAATGTGCCATCTCCAATTCGCGTGAATGTTTCTGGCCGTAATGAAAACTCAGGGCATGAACCAACGGCACCTTGAGATCACGTACCACGTAATGCAACAAGGTGACGGAATCCATGCCGCCGGATAACAAGACCACCGCAGCAGGAATTGAGGCGTCGATGGTCATGGCATCCCCAGCCGGGTATGGAGCGGAACCTGAAGCTGGATGGCGCATTTTGATTCCAACACCCATTCCGCCAGGATCCGGGGATCCAGGACCCCACGAACCGGGCTGACCAGGACGGCATGTACCCGCTCCGGAAGCCGATGCTGTTCGATGAATCGGCAGGACCAGTCAAAATCCAGACGATCCGTGACAACAAACTTGATTTCGTCTTCGTCACGAAACTGTTCCAGGTTGGATGGAAGAAAACTGCCGCCAGCGCCACTTCCCGGGCACTTCACATCGACAATCCGAATCACGGATTCCGGCACAACCGAAAGGTCCAGGGACCCGTTGGTTTCAACCAGCACCTTCCAGGTTCCGGCGACGATCAGTCCAGCGGCCAGCGCGGCAAACCCGTCATGCAACAGGGGTTCTCCTCCCGTAATTTCGACCAGCGGCAATCCGGCGTTTTTTGCTTCCAGGACCAGATCGGATATGGCAACCGGTGCACCCGCGGACCGGGCGTGCGGGGTATCGCAATACCGGCAGGTCAAGTTGCATCCCGACAACCGGATAAACCAACAGGCATATCCCGCATAGGTCGATTCGCCCTGGATCGAGGCAAAGGTCTCACAAACGGGTATGCTTTCCATGCCGCCACTGTACGCCATGCATGGAAATCTGCCAAGCGGCAAGGCATCCGTGCAGCGGTTCCAAATACTGGTAAGGAAGAGGCTGGATTGAGCGAGGGAAGCAAAAGGGATTGAGACGAGGGCATATCGAGGAG
>MHBQ01000105.1:4227-33180 GCA_001803315.1 Lentisphaerae bacterium RIFOXYC12_FULL_60_16 | reverse complement strand
GAGGGGTATCTGGTGGATCGTTTGCGGTCGCCGTTTGCCTATGTGAATATCGATGATTACGAGGACATCCGATAGTGTGGCGTTCTGATCGAATCCTGGCGTTGGATGTTGGGGCCAGCAAAGTGGTCCTGGCTGAGTTTTCGCTTGCCAAGCCCCGGGGGCTTGAGCTCCTTCAGTACGGTGTGGCGGAACTGGGGATTGAGCCGGACGGCGATGCCGATACGTCGGCCTACATTGTCACCACTATCCGGGATCTGCTTCGCCAGCACAACATGCGGCCGGCGCCCTTGTTGATGACCTTGTCCGGCCAGGCGGTATTCCCCCGGTATGTCAAACTGCCGCCGGTGACCAAGGATAAGATCCAGCAGATTGTCCAGTATGAGGCCGAGCAGAATGTGCCATTCCCGATTAATGAGGTTGTGTGGGATTACCAGCTGATTTCTGGGGATACGGCTGGCGAGATGAGTGTCATGCTGGTGGCGGTGAAGACCGAGAATGTCACCCGCCTGACGGATTGTGTCCAGGCTGCCGGCATGGAGCCCGAGGTGGTGGATGCGTCGCCGCTGGCGCTTTACAACTCGGTCCGGTTCAATTATCCGGAACTCCAGGGTTGTACCATGGTGTTGGATATCGGGTCGCGGTCCTCAAACCTGATTTTCATCGAGGAAAGCCGGATTTTCATCCGTAGCATCCCGGTGGCCGGCAATGCCATTACGCAGGAACTCATGAAGGAGTTTGAGCTGGCGTACAAGGATGCCGAGGAGCTCAAGCGGGCCGAGGCGTTTGTGTCGTTTGGCGGGGTATATGCAGGCCCGGAGAACGAGGTGGCGGACCGGGTTTCGAAGGTGGTTCGCAACGTGGTGACGCGATTGCACTCCGAGGTGAACCGATCCATTAATTTTTACCGGAGCCAGCAGGGTGGGAATGCGCCTTCACGGGTTCTGTTGTGCGGTGGGGCGTCGGTCATTCCGCATACCGACACTTTTTTCCGTGAACGGTTGAAGGTTGAGGTGGAATACCTGAATCCGTTCCAGGCTATCCCCGTCAACCCGGCGCTGGATGTCGAGCGATTGCAGTCGGAGGCCCACCTGTTGGGTGAGGTGACGGGGTTGGCCCTTCGTCGGGCGTTGACCTGCCCGGTTGAGATCAACCTGATGCCTCCCGATCTGGTCAAGCGCAAGGAATTCCGCCGTCGTCAGCCGTTTTTTGCGATGTCGATCATCGGCTTGGTGTTGATCATGCTGTGCTGGTGGGTCTATGCCTTTAAGATGCAGGAGGTTACCACCAGCCAGCTGGAAAAGGTGGACCGGAAAATCGGCGGTCTGCGTGATATCCAGACCGTCTTGCAGGCGCGGGTTGCGGAACGCCGTGTGGCCGAGGCTCGCAATGTCGTGTTGCTGGATGTGGTGGAGCGCCGGTCCCGGTGGGTGGAGATCGTCGCGACCGTTCATGATTGCATGCCGGAAGGGATGTGGTTGATATCCATGCAACCGGTGATGGGGGGCGACCAGATTGTGGAGTCAGTGGAGATTTCGGGGGCTATTTTTGACGACAAATTCAAGGAATTTGCGACCGCCGAGGCCAACCCGTTCGAAGTGTTCCGTGACCGGATCAAGGAATCGACCGTGTTTTCCGAAAAGACGGAAATCAAGCGTCAATTGCGGTTGGGAGATTATGCCCAGGAATTCAACATCTGGGTGGGTTTGCGCAAGCCCATCGAGATCAAGCCGAATCCATCGGTGACAAAGCCTGCGGGGCAGGAGGGAACCGATCCTCATGCCTTCTAACAAGACAACCATTATCCTGGGGGTTGCGGCGATCGTGGTGCTGTTGCTGCTGGGTGCTTCCGGGTTCCTGCTGTTCCGTGGCATTTCGGAATTGAACAAGAGCGGAAGCCGTTTGAAGGGGTCCTTGCAGGCGCTCGGGGGCCTGTACAACGCCAACCCGTTTCCTTCACCCGCGAACGTGACGGTCGAGTCGGAGAGCTTGAAGATCATCAATCACTGGCATCATGAATTGAATGTGGCCTTGTGCAAGGGACAGATCGATCCTGATTCACAGAGCCCGTCCAAGTTCATGAACCTGCTGGACGATAAACGGCGTGAATTAGATGAGGGTTCTCAGCGGAACGGGACCACCCTGCCGGGCAACTTCCAGTTCGGTTTTGACCGCTACCTTGCCACCAAGGGGACGTTGCCGGACCCGGCGGATGTTGGGCGATTGACCCAGCAGCTGCGCATGGTGGAAATGTTGTGTAATGGCCTGTTTGAGTCGCGTGTGACCTCAATTTCCCTGTTGAAGCGGGATGAGTTTGAGGCGCCCATTCCAGGCGCTTCCGGCGCCTCGGACCGGTCATCGCGGCGTCGATTTAACCAGAATGATCCGTCGACGTCCGCTGCTGTGGCTCCCGTCAACGAAAGCGCCGGGGCCGGGCTTCTGAACCCGGGAGACCTTTATACCACCTTCTCATTCCGTATAGAATTCACGGCGCGGGAACAGGCCTTGATGGCGTTCCTGAACCGTTTGGCAAAGCAGGAGCCCTTCACGGTTGTCAAGACGGTCCGTACCGAGAAATCGGTGCCGGACGTCCGGACAGAGCTGCCGGCTGAAAAGCGTCAGCGGGACCGTGCGAAGGCGGCTGCTCAGGAAGCAGCGGTTGTCGACCCGTTGAAATTGCTGCTGGGAGGCGGGGCGCCGGCGGAGCCCGCGCCGGAACCGGTTGAACCGGCGAAGCCGGAGAAGCCCTTGTTGCGGCGGGACCGCCGGATGTGCGGGTTTGATCTGGAGCAACCCATGCGGGTCAAGATTGAGCTGGACGTGTATGCGTTTCCGGCTGATTGAGTGGCGGGATGTGAATGGTGAAAAAGCTGATTGACAGTATGAAGCGGCATTATGACAAATTGGTGTTTGTCGTAATCCTGTTGAGCCTGATGGGGTCATTGATTTACCTGGCGGTGCGGGTCGGCATGATCCAGTCGGACCAGCGGAAGTTCGACGAGCAGATTGCCGGCATGCGACCCGCTCATGAAACCGTTGACCGGGTTGTATCGGTTCCCTACGAACAGGCGTTGGAATTGATCCGGCAACCCCGTCCCCTTGGATTCCAGGCGTGGAGTAATGCCTTGTTTGTGCCGGAAGCACGGGTCATGTGTGTGGATTGCCGCAGGCCCATTCCGTACAACTATGATGAATGTCCGTTTTGTTTTACCAAGCAACCGCTTGAACCTAAAGATGAACCGGATTATGACGGTGATAGTGACGGCCTGTGGGACAGTTGGGAGATCGAGCATGGATTGGATCCGCGCGATCCCCGGGATGCCATGCTGGATGCGGATGGCGACGGATTCAGCAATCTGGCTGAATTCCGGGGCAAAACTAAACCGAACGATCCCAAGTCATATCCCCCTCCGGAGGCTGAGTTGTATCTCGAGAAGGTTGATGCGCAACCGTTTATGCTTCGTTTTAAGAGTGCAAGCAAAATGCCGGATAAATCCCTGCGTTTCCAGCTGAACTTGGCGCAGGGGCAGAAAACCTACTTTGCTTCATTGGGTCAGGAGATCGAAGGATTCGTGGTGGCCAAGTACGAGCCGATAATTAAAGAGGAAAAAACCGGCAACATGGTCCGGAAACGTGATGTTTCAATCCTGACATTGCGGCGGGGAGACAAGGAAATACCGCTGGTGCGCAACGAAGATGTTCCTTGGAACGAGCATACGGCGCATTTCCTCTTCAATCTTGATGGGACACGTTTTGCCAAGAAGCGTGATGAGACGTTCAAGATAAAGGATGTGGAATATCAAGTTATCAGTGTTGACAGTAAAACTGAAAAGGTAATAATACGCCGATTGCACGACGGTTGGGAAATGGAAGTTGGCAAATATCCTGATGCTCCGGCCGACGGCGCCGGAGGAACCACGGATCAGGGTGGGGTTCCTGCGATCGAGGGAGAACAAGCGAAATGACGCGATCCATGCGTTTGAACGCTGTATTGGCAACATCCGCAATCTCATGTTTATGTGCCGTATGGGTTTCGATGGCGCAAAACGAAAATGCTGAGATTGCCGTTGAGGAACTTCAGGTTGAAGCCGCCTTAATCGGTGACCTTCCGGCCGTTGAATTGCCTGAAGCGCCGCTTCCTGAACCGGAACTTCCCGTTGAAGCAGTGCCTGCCATGGATCCAGTTGAGGACATCCCTTTACCGGAAGTTGTTGAACCGGTCGTGGAGGAACCCTTGCCGGTCGCGGAACCGATTGCTGAAGAAACACCACTACCCGAGGCTGTTGAAGAGGAAAAGGGCCTCGCTGCAGAGGTGAATGAAACGCGAGAGGCTTTGAATGGGCTGGATCCCGAGACGGTAATTCCGGATGTCCCGGTTGATGAAGCGCCGACAGCCGAAGTGCCTGCTGAAGTGGTTGAAGAACCGGTTGCTGAAATTCCGGTTGTTGAAACGCCGTTGGTCGAGGATGCCCCAGAGGCAGCGGCTGTCGTCCCGGAAGCGCCGGCAGTCGATGCGCCCGTTGAAATTGTTGAGGAACCGTTAGCCGAAGGTGTGGAAGAAACGCCAGCGGTGGTGGCCGTCCCGGAAGTCCCGGTTGTTGAAGTGCCCGCAGCCGAAGTGCCTGCTGAAGTGGTCGAAGAACCGGTTGCTGAAATTCCGGTTGATGAAGTTCCGCTGGTGGAGGAAGCCACAGCGGTGGCGGCCGTTCCGGAAGAGCCGGCAATCGATGTGCCCGTTGAAGTTGTTGAGGAGCCCGGGGTTGAGGAACCGTTAGCCGAGGGTGTGGAAGAACCGGTTGTTGAAGAACCGTTGGCTGAGGATACCACCGGTGAAGCGGTTGTGGTGCCGGATGAGCCGGTGGTTGAGGAGGTTGAGGACGTTCCTGAGGCGAAGATTGCCGTTGATGGTGAAACGCCGGACGAGTTTGAACCGACGCTTGATGCCCAGGATGATCAGGCCGCCGTTGATATGGCGCCGGATCCCGTCGAGCATGGTGATGACCTTGATCTCCTCATGAATCAGGCGATCGAGACGGCCGTATCGGCCGGTGTGGAAGAACCGCCGGAAGGGTTGACGGTTCCTCCAGGGCTTGATCCTGAACAAAATGCCGCGATATCGATCATGAGCGATTCGGAAATCCTCAAGCGCCAGGCATACGAACAGCATGGCAGGGACAGTCTCAAGTCGGGCGATGAGGCCATGGGTAACAAGGATTTTCTCAAGGCGATGACGTTTTACCGTGAAGCCATGACCTATCTGGGACGTCGTCCTGACACGAAGGGTCCGTACAACACGGCCCGCAAGGGGTTGGCGGAGGCCTCGTACCGGCAGGCCTTGTTGTTGCGTGCCAAGGGTGAATATGACGGTGCGCTGGACATGGCTCGCAACGCCAATACCTTCGGCCATCCGGCTGCGGCCAAGCTTTCGGAACAGTTGAAACAGGACAAGGTGAAGCCGCCGGTGCCGGAAGTCAAAATTGATGCGGTTGTGCCACGCAGGACCCAGGAGGATTATCAGACGTCCCGGGCTGACATTCAGAACCGCATGCGGCGGGGCCGGGAATATTTCCAGGCCCGTGAATATCAAAAAGCCAAGGACGAGTTTGAATCCGTCCTGAAGCGGGATGCCACCAACACGGAAGCCATCCGGATGCTCGAAAAAATCGGCCGGGTGACCTATGACCGGTCGACGGAAGAGTTGGAGGCTACCCGTCGCAATATGATAGGCGATGTGAGGGATACATGGAATCCTCGTGGATATGCCGTGGGTGAGGAATTCCGGCCTGATACCAAAAAAGAACCGGACGGGAGGTCGAAACCGATTCAGCGCCTGGTTGAAAAGATGGAAACGATCACCATCCCTGAAATCGATTTCCGCCAGGCCAACATCAATGATGTCGTGGAGTTCCTGAATCTTGCCAGCGTTGAGTTCGATACGGTCAGCAAGGATGACGAGGTCAAGGGCGTCAATATTATCCTGAATCTTCAGGCAGGTGGCGCCAAGCCGGCCGCGGCGGCCCCGTCAACGGATTTATTCGGGGATTCCGGGTTCGGCGGTGGAGGCGGTGCTGCGACTGGCGGTGCTGATGTCCCGTTGATTACTTTCCAGGCCCGTTATGTGTCGGTTCTGCAGACGCTTAAAATTGTTACATCGGTTGCAGGACTTCAGCACAGCATTGAGGGTAATGTGGTGATGATTCTACCCAAGGACGCACCGACGCGTGAGATTATTCATCAATTCTACGATGTCGAGTCATCCTTTGGAAACAAGGTTACGATGGCGGCAGAAGAATTGGGGCGTGGCGGCGCAACCGGCGGGGGCGGTGGATTTCTTGATGGCGATGCGGCCGGTGGTGTTGGTGGTGGGGCCGGTGGCGACAGTGAAGTGTGGAAAAATTTCTTCGCTGAGATGGGTGTCAAGTGGCCGATCGGTTCGTCGATCCGACATATTCCATCGATCGGCAAACTGGTGGTGGCGAATACGTCGGACAACCTGGCCTTGTTCGAAAAGATCCTTGCCACGTTGAACGTGGTTCCAAACCAGATTGAAATTGAAGCACGGTTTGTGGAAGTACAGCAGAAGGATCTTGAAGCCCTTGGATTTGAGTGGTTGCTGACGGATGACTGGGAGGTCATGCAACAGCAGGGAAGCGGTGCATTACCCCTGTCCATGCGGCCGCGTGTCAGGGTGCCTGCCAATGCTTCCAGTGGAGGGTTTACCGCCGGCAACCGGTTTACCGCGGGGCTTGAAAATGGTCCGGTTGCCAGCCAGGTACTCCGGATCGGTTCGGTTCTGACCAATCCGGAAGTATCGATGATCCTGCATATGTTGTCCCAGAAGGGGAACAACGACCTGTTGTCGGCTCCCAAGGTTGTGACCCAGTCCGGTGCGGAAGCGACCATCAAGGTGGTGACCGAATATATTTACCCGACTGATTTCTCGGTGGAACCGGTTACAGGGACGGATGAAAACGGGAACAGCATTGTTATCGGTGGTCTGGTTGAACCGAGCAGTTTTGAGACGCGTGAAGTCGGCGTGATCCTGACCGTGATTCCGGAAGTCAGTCCGGAAGGACAGATGATAACACTGGCCATGTCGCCGGAAGTTGTCAGTGAACCCACGTGGGAGAACTACGGTTCAGAATTCACGTCAGGTGATTCATCGGTAGTTCTTAACATGCGGCAGCCGTTTTTCCATACCCGCCGGGTGAATACGACCATCTCGATTTACAACGGGGCAACCGTGATGATGGGCGGTATGATTACGGAAAAGCGGACCTCGGTGGATGACAAGATTCCAGTCCTGGGTGACATTCCCTTTATCGGTCGGTTGTTCCGAAGCAAATATGACCAGAGCGACAAGCGGAACCTGTTGATTTTCGTGACGGCGCGGCTGGTTGATCCTGCAGGGCGGCATGTCCAACGGCAGCAAGGCGACATTTCAAGTCTGCTGCAGGCTCCGGAAATGGTCGAAACGCCGTAATTCCGGAACATTCGTTTCGCATAGCACTCATGTCCAATCGATTCATGCTGGTTGACGGTCTTTCCGTTGCATACCGTGTTTTCTTCGGTATCCGTGAATTATCGGCACCGGATGGCGCTCCCACCAATGCCATTTATGGCTTTGTCCGTCTGATCCGGCAGTTGTTGATTCACTGGGCGCCGACGCATTGCCTGGTTGCCTTTGACGGGGGAATACCGCAAGCCCGCCGGGATCTGCTGGAATCTTACAAGGCCCAACGACCGCCGATGCCGGACTTGCTCAAACAACAGTTGCCGGGCATACACGACTATCTTGAATTGGAGGGGCTGTGCTGGATCCGGAGGGAGCATGAAGAAGCGGATGATCTGCTGGCTTCCGCCGCCGTATGGGGCGCTGGACAGGGGGCGGATGTGCAGATTGTCACGTCCGACAAGGATTTCCTTCAACTGGTCAATGACCGGATTGTCGTGGTGCCGGCGACCGGCAAGGGCGATGTCCGCATGGATCGAGACGCGGTACGCGGGAAATACGGGATCGAACCCGAGCAGATGGTGGACTGGCTGGCCCTGACGGGTGATTCAGCCGACAATATCCCCGGGGTGCCGGGCATTGGTCCCAAGACGGCAACCCGTTTGTTGCAGGCCTGTGGTTCATTGGAGGCCATGTGGGCGAATCCG
This sequence comes from Lentisphaerae bacterium RIFOXYC12_FULL_60_16, assembly GCA_001803315.1. Classification (GTDB taxonomy): domain Bacteria; phylum Verrucomicrobiota; class Kiritimatiellia; order UBA8416; family YA12-FULL-60-10; genus YA12-FULL-60-10. The sequence goes on along the minus strand of MHBQ01000105.1, from coordinate 25,023 downwards.
GAGCGGATACCGGGTGAACGGTTTCGAGCCCTGGCGCTGGAGCATCGTGAATGTATCGAACGCAACCGTGGCCTGGTGCGGTTGGGCCTGGAACATGCTCCCGTCTGCGATTGGCGGGAAGTTGAGCGGAAGGCTCCGCAGGTTGAAGGTTTATACCGTTTGTTCGAGCGGCTGGGGTTCCAATCCTTGATGGGTGAGCTGGTGCGGGGGCCGAAGATTCCTGTCATGGTGCAGGGTTCTTTATTTTAATTTGACGCCGATGGGGATGCGTGATAGGGTAAATGTGCTTTTCTAATACGGCAGACGGCGGCGTTTGCTGTTCCATATCATCCACATCACGCTTTCTTACAACAGCCGAACCGGTTTTCATGTTCCAAATTGCGATTACGGGTGGGATAGCGTGCGGGAAAACGACGATTGGCCGCAGCCTTGAAAGCTGGGGCTATCCGGTATGGGAAGCGGATGAAGCCGCCCGTGTTCTTCTGGCGCCCGGTCAGTCGGGGTATGAATGGGCGGTGCAAACCTTTGGTGGACGGGTTACACGGGCTGATGGAAGCATCAACCGGGAGGTGCTGGCCCGACTGGTGTTCGCGGACGGGACCGCCTTGCAAGCGTTGAATTCGCTGGTTCACCCGAGGGTCCTGAACGATTGCCGATGTTGGATGGAAACCTGTAGTCGCAAGGCGTGCCGGGCAGCGTTTGCGGTTATCCCGTTGTTGTTTGAAGCGGGCATGGATGCCGGGTGGGATGCCATCTGGTGTGTGGTTTGCGACGAAAGGATCCAGGCGGACCGTATGCGCGAGCGGGGGTGGGATGCCGTTCATGCAAAGCAACGATGTGATGCGCAATGGTTGATGGCGCGAAAGATGGAACGGGCGGACTGTGTGCTGATCAACAATGGTGACCGTGCGGTGTTGGAAGAGCAATTGCGACGTAGTGTAAATCGGTTAGCAGCGAGGTGATACCATGGGGGAACGTAATTTTCATAATCCGCGACGGCATCGGCATCCACGGCCACCACGGGGGCCGGACATGCAGAATCATGGGTATCAGGATGCCCGTCCATCGGATGCGGATGGCAATTCACAGCCCCTTTCCACGGATCCCTCCGCCGGAATGCCGCCCCCGGTACCGGGTGGGGAGAACGGAACCGGCGAGCCGATGGCCCCGCCTCCACGGATCACGTTGCCGACGCAGAACCTCAGCCTGTTCGATCTTCAGCAGAAGAGTATTCCGGACCTTAACGCCATGGCCCAGGAATACGGGCTGATTGAGCTTGGCGCCATGCGCAAGCATGAGCTGATTTTTGAGATTCTGAAGGCGCATGCCCGGAATGCCGGCACCGTGTTCAGCCGTGGTGTGCTGGAAATCCTGCCGGACGGGTTTGGATTCCTGCGGTCGCCCCTGAGCAATTATCTCCCGTGTCCCGAGGATATTTATGTCTCGCCATCGCAGATTCGCCGGTTTGCGCTTCGGACTGGAGATCACATTGAAGGCGAGATACGCCAGCCCAAGGACAAGGAACGTTTTTTTGCGATGGCGCGGGTGGAGAAAATCAATGGGGGGTTGCCCGAAAAGGCGCGCGAGCGGGTGCCGTTTGAGAATCTGACGCCGTTGTTTCCGAACCGGCGGATCCGTCTGGAACGGGAACCGGCCGAGGTTTCCATGCGGGTACTCGATCTTTTTACGCCGATTGGCATGGGGCAGCGCGGGTTGATCGTGGCGGCGCCGCGCACCGGCAAAACGGTGCTGATGCAGAAGATCGCCAACAGCATTTCCGCCAACCATCCGGACGCCTACCTGATCATCCTGTTGATCGACGAGCGGCCCGAGGAAGTCACCGACATGCAGCGCAACACGCAGGCGCATGTCCTGAGTTCAACCTTCGACGAGGCGCCGGAACGGCATGTCCAGGTGGCGGAACTGGTTATTGAAATGGCGAAACGGATGACGGAATGCGGCCAGGATGTCGTGATCCTGCTGGATAGCATCACCCGCCTGGCGCGCGCCTACAATACCGTGCAACCGCACAGCGGCAAAATACTCTCCGGTGGTGTGGATGCCAACGCCCTGCACAAGCCCAAACGATTTTTCGGGGCGGCCCGCAACATCGAGAACGGGGGCAGCCTGACCATTATTGCCACGGCCCTGGTGGAGACGGGAAGCCGCATGGATGATGTGATCTTCGAGGAGTTTAAAGGCACCGGTAACATGGAGTTATGCCTGGACCGGTCCCTGGTTGACAAGCGGGTGTTTCCCTCCATCAATGTGGAGAAATCCGGAACCCGCAAAGAAGAATTGTTGCTGCATCCGGATGAACTCAGCCGGATATGGATCTTGCGCCGGGCAATCAACGGCATTCCCCCGGTGGAGGCGATGGAGATGATTTTGAATCGTCTTAAGAAAACGAAGAGTAATGCCGAATTCCTAGTATCGATGAAGGAATAGACAGGGGAACGATGAAGATCAAGGTGGACAAGGCAGGGCCCTGCCGTCAGAAGCTGATGGTTGAAGCATCCGTGGAGGAAACGCGTGGAACCTACGACCAGACGTTGAAGGATATTTCCCGTGTTGCCGAGATCCGTGGTTTCCGCAAGGGGAAAGCGCCGGTTCCCATGGTGGAGAAACGGTTGAGCAAGGAAATCATTGAGGAAACGCGCGACCGGCTTGTTCCGCATTTATACCGGGAAGCCCTTGCCAAGGAAGGCATTCACCCGATTTCCATCATCCAGGTCGAAGGTGTAAAATATGCCCCTGACCAGGGTGTTTCGTTCGCGGTAACCGTTGATGTTCCGCCGGATTTCAAGCTTCCCAAATACGAGAAGATCCGGGTCAAACGCAATGCCGTCGAGGTTTCGGATGCCGACGTCGAGCAGCACCTGAAGCAGCTTTTGGAGCGGCGATCCCGGTTTGAGGATACCGAGCGGAAAACGATCCAGGCGGAAGACCTGGTGCGGGTTGATTACACGGGTACGTGCGACGGGGCGGCGGTTGGTTCAACCGCTCCGGATTGTGCCGGTCTCGGAGAAGGCAAGGATGTCTGGGTGTTCCTGGGCGGACAAGATTTTCTGCCGGGATTCAACCAGGCCCTGATCGGTGGTTCGGTGGAGCAGGCAGTGGATGTTCCTGTCAACTTCCCGGCTGACTTCCACGTGGCGTCCATGGCCGGCAAGAAGGCCCTGTACCACGTCACGATCCGCCAGATCCGGCAGCGGGTGCCCCCGGAGATGAATGAGGAGTTTTTCAAAGCCTTCGGGACGGACAGCCTTGACGGGGTGAAGGCGTTGATCCGGAAGGAGCTCGAAACCTCCGCCCAGGCAACGGAATCGGCACGGTTGAAAGAGGCGGTGGCCGGGGAATTGCTCAACCAGACAACCTTTGATCTGCCGCAATCCGTGGTGGATGAGGAAGTCCGTACGGCCATCCGCGGTATTGTCCAGGAGAACACCATGCGGGGGGTTCCGCAGGCGGAGATCGAGGCGCGGAAGGACGATATCCTGCAGTCCGCGGTGAAAACCTCGGAGGAGCGGGTCCGGTTGTCGTACATCCTGTCCCGGATCGCCGATGAACTGAAGGTTGAAGTGACGGAGGAAGCCATGGATCGGCGACTGGCACGTCTGGCCGTGCGGTACCGGATGGAGCCATCCGCGCTGCGCGACATGATGGAGAAGAACAACCGTCTGGAGGAGGTCCGGGGTGATTTGCGGGCTGAGATGACGTTGGATAAACTGGTTTCGAAAGCTGCGGGTGATGTACCGGAGGGTGCCTGATATGCACGCATCAAATCAATTGGTCCCGATTGTTGTTGAACAGTCCGGCCGGGGCGAGCGCGCCTATGACATATTTTCGCGTCTGCTCAAGGATCGGATCATCTTCATCGGAACGCCCATCAACGATGAAATCAGCAACCTGATCATTGCCCAGTTGCTGTTTCTCCAGGCGGAAGACGCCGAGAAGGATATCAGCATGTATGTCAACTCGCCGGGCGGATCGGTGACGGCGGGGCTGGCCATCTATGACACGATCCAGTTCCTGAAGTGCGATGTGGCAACCTATTGTGTCGGGCAGGCCGCCAGCATGGGTGCCGTTCTCCTTGCCGCCGGGGCCGCCGGCAAGCGGTTTGCCCTGCCGAATGCGCGGATCATGATTCACCAGCCGTGGGGCGGGGTGGAAGGGGTGGCTGCCGACATCAGCATCCAGGCCAAGGAAATCCTCCGCTTACGCGACCGGATCAATGAGATTCTTTCGGAGCACACCGGCAAGTCGGTCGACCAGGTGGGGCGGGATACGGATCGGGATTATTTCATGTCGGCCTCGGAAGCCAAGTCGTATGGACTGGTTGACGAAGTGGTGAAGAGCCGGAAGGTTTCAGGACGCAAGGGGAAGGGGTGAAGTCGTGAGTCGAGATGCCACCTGTTCGTTCTGCGGGAAACGCCAGGGGCAGGTGGGACATCTGGTGGCCGGCCCCGGTGTCAACATCTGTGACGAATGTGTCCGGTTGTGCAACAACATCCTCCGGGATGGCAAGCAGGCCACGAGCGAGAAGGGGGAACAGCGTCGCAAGGAATTGAAAGTTCCCAAGCCGCATGAGATCAAGGAGTCGCTTGATCAATACGTGATTGGCCATGAGCATACCAAGCGGGTCCTCTCCGTGGCGGTGCACAACCACTACAAGCGGCTGAAGCAGGGCGTGCATTTCGAGGCGGCCGATCCGTATGCCAATGTGGAGATCGAGAAGAGCAATATCCTGCTGATCGGGCCGACGGGGACGGGCAAGACCCTGATGGCCCGTACGCTGGCCCGTTTGCTGGATGTCCCGTTTGCCATTGCCGACGCCACGACGCTGACCGAGGCCGGGTATGTGGGGGAGGATGTTGAGAATATCCTCCTCTCCCTGCTCCAGAACGCCGGGATGGATATTCCCTGGGCCGAGATGGGCATCGTGTATGTTGACGAAATCGACAAGAGCGCCCGCAAGACGGAAAATGTCTCCATTACACGGGATGTGTCGGGTGAAGGGGTCCAGCAGGCCTTGTTGAAATTGCTGGAAGGGACCGTAGCCAACATCCCGCCCCATGGTGGCCGCAAGCACCCCCAGCAGGAATATATCAAGATGAACACGACCAATATCCTGTTTATCTGTGGGGGATCATTTGTCGGCCTTGAGGATCTTGTGCGGCGCCGGGTGGGGGTCCATCACCTGGGGTTTGCCGAACCAGACCTGAAAGCCGGTGCCGGCCTGGATTCCACGGGATTGACCGTTGAGCCGGAAGACCTGATCAAGTACGGGATGATCCCGGAATTTGTGGGACGATTACCGGTGATTTCTGCCCTGGCTCCCCTGACGGAGGATGATTTGCTCCGTATTCTTGTGGAGCCGAAGAACTGCATGGTCAAGCAATACCAGAAGCTGCTGGCGATGGAGGGGGTCGAGTTGACCTTTACTGATCAGGCCATGCGGGAATTGGTGCGCCAGGCGATCCAACGAAAGTCGGGAGCCCGTGGCTTGCGTTCCATTGTGGAGCGGATCATGCTGGACATCATGTATGAGGCGCCCCGCCAGCAGAAGGGCGGGAAGGTTCGAATCACCAAGGGCATGGTGGATGATCCTTCCACGGTTGCCCTCTCGCAGCATGAGCTTAAGATTGCCTGACCGGAAGGGTCTTGAAGCTCAAGGCCAACAACCGGGCGGCATCCTTCATGGTGCGGGCGGCCGTTTCGCCGACTTCCTTATGGGAGAGGGGACCGGTCCCCAAGCCGCCGGCGAGGTTGGTCACGCACGACAGGCCCGCAACCCGCATGCCGGCGGCATTGGCCAGCATGGCTTCCGGAACGGTGGACATCCCGACCGTTGAGGCGCCCCATTCCTGCAGCATGCGTACTTCGGCTGGCGTTTCGTAGGCTGGTCCCGTCATGGCGACATAGGTTCCCTGCCGGAGCGTCATGCGGAGCCGCCGGGCAATCCGGGCGAAATGCTCTCGTAACGTTAGGTCATAGACCATGGTCTGGTCGGGGAACCTTGTGTCCCAGGGTGATGGAAGCCGGCCCATGAGCGGGTTAACCCCCATGGCGTTGATGTGGTCGGCAAGCAGGAAGAGGGATCCGGGGCGTACTGCGGGGCGTAATGACCCGGCGGCATTGGTTAGGACCAGGGTGCGGGCCCCGCAGGCATGGCAGGCATATACGGGGAAGGCGATGGGATTCCACCCGCGCCCCTCATACCAATGGCAACGTCCCTGGAAAACCAGCAGCTCTCCCCAATCGAATGACGCAAGGCCGATCCGGCCGGCATGCCCATCGACACCGGTTGCCCCGAGTGCGGGGATACGGTGGTAGGAGAGGAGCGGCCGGACCCCGAGTGCCTGGGCGGCGGATCCCCACCCTGACCCGAGGATCAGGCCGGCCTTGATGGCGATGGATGCCGACAGGGTACGTTGCAGGGTGCGGAGCCCCTGCTTGAGGAGGGCAGCTGAAATCCGGGTGTTATCCCTGCAGGGGGGCATCGGGTCCTTCCGTGGCTATGCCCAGGGATTCCAGCCTCCGGCGCAATTTGCTGCGCGACAATCCGACCATGCGGGCTGCCAGCGAGACGTTCTGGCGGCTGCGTTTAAGCGCTTCCTGGTAGAGCTGCCGTTCGACATCGACCAGACGGACGGTCTCGATCGGCCAATTATCGGGACCCGTATCCCCCGTTGGAATTGCGTCCGGCAGGATGATGTCTGAACGGTTCAGCAAGCCGGTGTGGCGGCAACGGATCACCGCGCTTTCAATGATGTTGCGCAATTCCCGGACGTTGCCGGGGAAAGCGTAGGAAGCCAGTAATTGAAGGGCCTGATCCTCGATGCCGGCAAGGTCCTTGCGCATTTCCGCTGTGAAATGCAGGGCGAAGTAAAGTGCCAGGAGCGGGATGTCGGTCCGCCGGTTCCGCAGCGGTGGCACCTCGATGCAACAGACGCTGAGGCGGTAATACAGGTCTTCGCGGAAATGTTTCTGGCGAACCTGTTCGAGCAGGGGCTGGTTGGTTGCCGCGAGAATCCGCACATCGGCGGACCGTTCGGTATGGTCGCCGACGGGGGAATAGGTCTTTTGTTCCAGCAGGCGGAGCATTTTGGATTGGGCTCGAAGGGGAAGATCCCCGATTTCATCAAGGAACAGGGTTCCGCCTTCAGCTGCCTCCACGTAACCGGCGCGGGTCTCAACAGCCCCGGTGAAGGCGCCCCGGCGATGGCCGAACAACTCCGATTCGAAGAGTTCCTCGGGGACGGAGGGGCAATTCAAAACCAGGAAGGGTTTTGATTTGCGGTCGCTCAAGGCATGGACGGCGGCGGCGACCAGTTCCTTGCCGGTTCCGCTTTCACCCGTGATCAGGACGGTGGCGGTTGTCGATGCGACATCCACGATGGTCTGTGCCACCTGATTCATGGCGTCGGAACGGCCCAGCATCACCGGACCTGACGAGGATGGCAGCCGCTTGGAGCCTTGCAGGAGATTCAGCTGGTCGGTCAGGATCTCGGACTTCCGGTACAACTCGCGATACCGGGTGGTGCGGACCATGGCGGCATGCAGGGCGGCCACCGTAACCGGTTTCTCGAAGAAATCGGTGGCGCCTTCACGCAATGCCCGGATGGCGGTTTCAAGCTGGGCATGGGCGGTGATAAAGATCAAGTCGCAACCGGGATCGATGGTTTTGACTTCATGAAGCACGGTAAAGCCGTCGCAGTGCGGCATGCAGATGTCGGCAATTACAATGTCGCAACCATTCTGCCGGATCCATTCGAGCCCTTTACGCGGATCCTCGAAACCCTGAACCTTGTATCCAAGATCCTCGAGCGCTGCGTCCAACGCTTTCAGCACCATGGCGTCGTCATCGATAACCGCGACACGTACATTGGGGAAGGAGCTGTCCATGCGTCAGGATTCAATATGCTTTCCGCCAATACGTCCAGAAAAATGGCAATCCAGAATGGCGCCGGGAGGCCGTATCGTGTGTAATCGGTTCCGGACAAGAAGGATACGACATGATTGACTTTTTGCTTGTCTTGTAGGTGTCCTCGAATATAGTAAGTGGGTTTCTGCAAGGAGTGCATATTATGCCGAGAAGTTGTGATATATGCGGCAAAGCGGTTCGGATTGGGCGTTCCATTGTTCGTCATGGTATGTCCAAGAAGCAGGGGGGAATCGGCCTTCATACCACCGGGATCAGCCGGCGGTTGTTTGCCCCCAACCTGCATCGCGTTCGCGTTGCCGAGAATGGCGGGACCCGTCGTCGGGTGGTTTGTACGGCTTGTATCAAGAGCGGAAAAGTTGCCAAAGCCTAGGGGCCTTTCCGCACATTGATCGGAGCGACTGACATGGTCGATGTGCCGGGTGATTCCAGCGAGATAAAGGAAACGGATATCGTTTTCGACTGTCCGCATTGCGGGAAGAGTCTGGCCATTGATTATCGTGGCGCCGGCTTGAGTATTCCATGCTCGGACTGCGGGAAGGTTGTTGAGGTTCCCATTCCTGACGGTATGGAGCTGGCGGATATCGACAGCAATAACGAGGAACAGGAAGTCAGGATCCTCAACCTGAGGCGGTCACTGGCGGTTGCTGAGTCGCGCGCTGAACACCTGGAATCCGAGTTGGAGTCGGTGAACGACCGCCGTGAAAAGCTTGAGGCATCCCGTTCTGCTTCCATGGCACGATTCGGGCAGTTGCTGGAAAAGATCAACCGGCTGCACGAATCGGTTGATGCGGTGAGCAAGACGCTTCAGGAGCTTGCCCAGCTGGCACGCGAAGGAAAAAACAACTAGGGAAGTGTTCAGGTGTCAGGTTTCAGGCGAGATTACGCGCTTCCGTCAACACATTCCGACCTGACACCTGAAACCCGACACCTGAACACCATCCTTAAGGTGCGGGTGTCAGGATCCGGAAGATTCAGGGGGGACGGGTGGGGTGTCAGTCCGTTTCAATTGCTTCTCCATGGCATCCAATCGGCCCCGGTACTGGGAGTCGAGGCTCTCGACGGCCGATAACAGCAGGCTGTTGATCTGGTTCTGCTGGGACCAGAGGCGATAGGTGTAGAACTTCAACAAGTTCCATACGGCCTTTTTCAGACGCACCCACAGGGCGGTAAAGGGCCGGCGATGTTCCGTGATGTCGTAGTCGTTGATGTCGACGTTTACCGCATCCCGCAGGCAATCCAGGTAGAAAGCCAGGAAATCGGTGTCGGCTGAAAGTTTGCGCAGGTTCAGTCGTTCGGCATGCGCCACCCGCGGGTCTGAATAGAGTCCTTTACGGATCTTCTCGGCAATGGACTGACGAAGTTGCTCGATGATCCGGGTGGTGTCGATTCCCGGTGCGTTGATTTCGATCGGGGTATCCTCCGTCATCGTAAGCTCCTTGGGTCAGGGGTTGATCGTGCGGGCTGCCGGGTGATTCAGGCCGGACAGGAAGGGGTTGCTGAGTCGTTCCCGGCCAATGGTTGACAGGATGCCGTGACCGGGGAAGATGGCGGTATCATCCGGCAGCGTGCATAGCCGATGCAGGGATGCCTGCATCTGGCTGGAGGATCCGCCGGGGAAATCGGTGCGCCCGACGGATCCCGCAAAGAGGGTGTCGCCGGTCAGCAGGCGTGCTTCAGATTCGATGAAAAAGCAAACCGAGCCGGGTGAATGACCGGGTGTGGCGAGGACACGCAGGGACAGGCCGGCGATGGTCAGCGTCTGGTTGTCTGACAGTGGAACGATGTCGCCTGCCGGCGGTTCGGGCTGCGGATAATGCGGTTCCCAGGCGTTGGCGGGGGTAAAGGCCCAGGTCAGGTCGGCAGGATGCAGATGGACGGGAGCCGGGAAACGACGGGAAAGGGCGCCGATGGCGCTTACATGATCCATGTGCCCGTGGGTTAGCAGGAAGGCTGAAACCGTGAGATGGTGGGAGTCGATGAACGCTGCCAGGGTGTCCGGTTCGGCGCCAGGGTCCACCAGGATGGCGTTGGAATCGCGGATCAAAACGAAACAGTTGGCCTCGAATTCTCCAAGCACGAAGGTGCGGATGCGGGTGGAAGGTTTGGCTTTCATACGGTTTTTCCTGTCCCCCATCCTTACCTGAAGCCTGGGCCTGAACCAAGCTGAAAATGCGCTTGGAGTGGGTGGGTGCGGACACTAGACTGTCGATATGCGTATTCTGATTACTGCCGGTCCCACGCGTGAACCCATTGATCCGGTCCGTTATATCAGCAACCGGTCCAGTGGACGGATGGGTTATGCCCTGGCATCGGCGGCGGCGAGTCGAGGGCACCGGGTGGTCCTGATCAGCGGGCCGGTGGCGCTTGCAGAACCCCCGGGGGTACGGGTGGTGCAGGTGACTACGGCGCGTGAGATGCAGGCGGCGGTACGGTTGTGGTTTGACCGGTCGGATGCGTTGATCATGGCGGCGGCGGTGGCGGACTGGCGAGTGCGGGCCGTGAGCCGGCAGAAACTCAAGAAGCGGTCCGGGACCCCGGTGTTGCGGTTGGTGCGCAACCCGGACATCCTGAAGGGCGCCGGCCGTTGCAAGGCGGGCCGGCTGGTGGTCGGGTTTGCCGCAGAAACGAGCCGGGTGATCGCGGAAGCGCGCCGGAAGCTGGCGGACAAACGGCTGGACCTGATGGTTGCCAACGACGTGTCACGTGCCGATTCCGGGTTTGATGTGGATACCAACCAAGCCACCCTGCTGGGCATCGATGGTTCGATTGAACGTCTCCCCCTGATGACCAAGCGGGCCCTGGCGAAACGTATCGTTGAGCGGGTGGAGCAGTTGCGGCAATCCCGTCAATCACGGCGGGGCGCGCTCACCGCACGTTGCCGCCGCCAGTCGAGATAAAGTGGTTGATCGATCGGAACATGTCGCCCGCGATTTCGGAAAAGAAATAACCACTATCCTCCCCGACGGCGACAAGGCAGCCTCCGGCGATGGCCCGCAGGTAGAAATCATCCGAGACTGAAAAAAGGTAATACAGGGAATAGAGTGGCACAATCGCGCAAAGGACCCCCTGAAGAATGGAGTCCTTGAAGGATTTCAGGACCACGATTACATGAAATATCACGGCCAGCCAGGGGCCGTAGTCCGCGAGAATATCCAGTCCCTTCATGGTCAGTCCGCCCCCATATCGGAAATAAGCCCCGATGGTTGCCAGGACAATGAACAGCAGCCAGCTGTAGAGGTTGTGGGAGACATGGACGGTTTTATTGACATCGGCCTTGTGTTCAACCTTTGCGACCACCCGGGTGCCTGCGTTTACGTCGGGTATGACGGTGGTCGGAACCGGGGATTGCATGGTGGGCTGAACCCGGAGACGGGCAGTCCCCTTGCGGGGGTTGGCGGGATCCCCGGGTTGGGGCAGGGTTGCCGGGGCGGGTGCTTTAAAGGGGGCTTTACAGGTCCGGCAGGTCATTAGTGCAGGGTCGGCGAATTCGGACACCATGACCGTTTTTCCGCACTGGGGACAGGTAATTTCGATGTCAGCCATGTTTTGGAAACCCTTCCTCGTTTTCATTCAAGCACGATGGCATGGCCTTCTGCAAGTGGATTCAATATCCATTGAAACACTTGCGTCAGGTTGGGGCGGGTGCTAGGATTCAAAAGAGATTTCGGAGGATGCGATTATGCCTCGTTTCAAGTATGTCGCGATGGATTCCAAGGGTGCCGAGACGCAGGGTGTCCTGGATGCGGAAAACCAGTCTCAGGCCATTTCCATCATCCGTTCGAAGGGGTTCTTCCCGACCAAGGTGAGTGACATGGGCGGGGCTGCTTCTGCAACCGCAGCGTCGGCCGATTCCAAGGCCAAATCGGTGTCCGCCAGTGTCAGCAGGCAGGGCAAGGGTGGAAACAAGTTGCTCCACATGTTCGGGGGAACCGTCAAGCCGAAGAACCTGATGGTCTTCACCCGGCAGTTGGCCACTCTGATTGATGCGGGTCTTCCGTTGTTGAAAGGGTTGCGTATCCTGCTCAAGCAGGAGAAGAATGCCGCCTTGCGCGAGGCGTTGAATGGGATGGGGGAGTCGGTTGAGGGTGGTGGAACCTTTTCGGAAGCCTTGGGGCAATATCCCAAGATATTTGACAAGCTGTTTGTGAACATGGTCCGGGCCGGTGAGGCAGGCGGTGTGCTGGAAGTGGTTTTGCAGCGTCTGGCTGAGTTCATGGAAAAGGCCGAGCGGATCAAGAACCGGATCAAGAGTGCCATGATCTATCCGGTTGTTGTACTGGTTGCGGCAATCGGCATCCTGGTCTTCCTGCTGGTCAATGTTATCCCGAAGTTTGCGGAAATTTTCAAGGATCTGCTGGGCGGTCAATCGTTGCCGGCCCTCACGCAGTTCGTTATCAACATGAGTGATGCCATCAAGAACCGGTGGCTGGTCATCCTGATCGTGATCGGTGCTGGCGTGGTGGGGTTCAACCTGGCCAAGCAGACAACCAAAGGCCGCATGCTCATGGACCGGTTCAAGCTCCATGTTCCGATCTTTGGTGATTTGTTTCGTAAGACGGCGGTGGGGCGGTTCACGCGGACCCTGGGGACCCTGATGACCTCCGGTGTGCCGGTTCTCCAGGCGTTGAATATCGTACGGGACACGGCCGGGAACGACGTGATCGCCAGGGCCATCCAGGTGGTACATGATGCGGTCAAGGAGGGCGACAGCATGGCGGCCCCCCTCGGTTCCACCGGGGTCTTTCCTGACATGGTGGTCAGCATGGTGGATGTCGGCGAGGAAACCGGCGCCCTGCCCGAAATGCTGATGAAGGTGGCCGACAATTACGACGATGAAGTCGATACGGCCGTTGAAGGGCTTACTTCCGTCATTGAGCCCATCATGATTGTTCTGCTGGCCGTCATCATCGGAACCATTGTTATTTCGATGTTTGTGCCGCTGATTTCAATCATTGGCCAGATGTCCCAGTAAGGGCTGCGGGCACGATCGGTCCTGAATGGTCGGGTCAGGGACGTTGCGCGGTTCCTGTACGGATGAAGTATACGGACCGGGGGGACCGGGACGGTTGGACGCGTTGGATAAACCCCGCTTCACCGAGGCGTCGAAGGTCTTCGGTTGCCGTGTTGGACGATACCCCCATCATCTGGATGATTTCCTGTCGGGTCAGCCATCCCTGCTCATCAAAGATGCGGCGCAGTTGTTCCAGGCGCCGCAGGTGGGAACGGCCCTTTGACCAGGCAACCGGAGGCTTCGGCGGGACGTCGGTGATTTGCGTGCGGACGGCCATGGCCGGGGCGGAAGGTTCAGAAATTCCCAGGAAATCCGTCAATTCGTAGTGCGGACGGTCCGAGGTGAGGAGCCGCATGCGTTCGAGGCGGTTGCGCAGTTCACGAATATTGCCCTCCCACCGGAGGGTGGTCAGGTGATCGCGAAGCGCCGGAGCCAAGGTAGCCGACTGGTTGGAGGGACGGCCTTCGTTGAGGAAGTGGTAGGCCAGCGGCAGGATGTCGTCGCTTCGTTCGCGCAGGGGTGGGATGTCAATTTCCATGCGTTGAAGCCGGTACAGCAGGTCTTTCCGGAATTTTCCGGTTTCGGAGAGCTGGGTCAGGTTGGCATTGGTTGCCGCGAGGATCCGGGCGCGGATCGTCCTGGTTTTGGCGCTTCCGACCGGACGTATTTCGCCGGTTTCCAGCACCCGCAAGAGGGCCACCTGAAGGCGGGGGGGTATGTCGCCGATCTCATCCAGCAGTATGGATCCGTCTGCTGCTTCCTCGAACAGGCCACGGTGAGCCTGGGAAGCGCCGCTGAAGGCCCCTTTCTCATGGCCGAACAATTCGGATTCAAGCAAGGATTCCGCAATGGCTCCACAATTGACGGCGATGAATGGATCCTTGTGCCGTGGGCTCAAGTCATGGATGGCGCGGGCCACCAGCTCCTTGCCGGTTCCGGTCTCCCCGGTTATCAGGACCGGCACGTCCAGGGGGGCCAACTGGTGGATTTGGACGCGGATTGACTGCATAACGGAACTGTTCCCGATCAAATGGGCCAGTTTTGGATCTTCGGAGATGGGGGGTGCGAGTTTGCGGGGTGACGGGCTGACGGAGGGAAGGGGAATAGGAGTTTCCTGCAAGGATGGAATATGGGGTGCAATCTGGATCAGTTGTTCACGGGATAATTCAACTGATAGCTTGAGTTCGGCGGCAAGCCTTCCGAAGGCTTGATAATCAAGCGCGGGTTGTTGAAGTTTCCGGAGGAGTTTCAAGGCGTCGGGCATCCGGTTCTCCAAGATGGCAATACGGGCCTCGAAAAAAGTGTCCAGGTAATGCAGATTGCCCTGCTCGTGGCGCAGGCGCAGGATACGGGATGCGGCTGCCGTCTGGCCGGTAGCCAGTTCGGCACGCATCAATGAATAGGCGGTCCACCCGATTCCGGTCAGTGATACCGGATGATTCCGTTCACTGACGCGAGCCCATTTCAGGGCTTGTTCGGTTCGTCCTTCCAGCAGGCATCGCAATGAAAGTGCCCAGTCTGGCAGATCGGAAAGGTCGATGGGGAGATTCAGGTGTCCCAGGATATTTGCCAGGATCGTGGCGTGGCGGATGGCGGTATGTAGTGGTGCCATTGCGGGAATCGATGCCCGGTCGGGTTCGGATAGCTGGTTGGCCAATTCCCATCGGCCGGTCTCGATAGCGTCGAGGTACCGTAATGCATTGAATTGATGCTGGTGCGAAGCGGTGGTGACGATTTCGGGGAGGATGTTTCCCATCGAGGACAGGCGACCAGAACGTGCCATTAAAGCTGCCATTTCGAGGTAAAGGTCCTTGAACCGGGGGGAATTCCCGGGAAGTGTTTTAAGGGCGATTTGGAGAAGGGATTCCTGTCGGATACGGTTCCCTTCCATGCCTGCGAGGTGTGATTGCGTGGTTAGAAGTTGGGCGTTGATTTCCAAGGGGGTTTCGGGTTGACGAAGTTTCTCCGCCTGGACAACCAGTGCCCATGCTTCTTGTAACCGTTCGGGAATTGATTGGGACTGGATGCCGATGGCATCCGCCCATCTGCACAAAAAGAGGATTACAAGGTTTGGATCTGCATCTGGAAGATGGATTTTACGGGCGGCAAGAAAGGCGCCATTGGTTCCTGGTTTTCCGTCCAGGAACTGGCATAATTGCGACAATGCGGCAAGCAGTGGGGTGTACTCTTGACCGTCGAGTATTTGCGATAATGGCTTGTCAGAAACGATATATGATTCCACAATAGTCTTCATGTTCCTTCACATGTAAAACTGACATTCAGCCAATTTAGATAACAATATAAGACTATAATAAGATCATAATAGAACTATCGCAATAATATTGTTTCTTTGGTTATGCCCGTGGGCAAACGGGCTGAACTTTGATGGGTATTTAGGATGTAGATAATATCCGAATATTGCACCATAAATTGTCACAAATAATCATTCAGGCTTATGTTGCATTTTTCGCGGTTTGGCATTATGGATGCTGTACAAAGATTGGAATTGTTGTTGGAGTCGGGCGTGTAAGCGGTTTCTTGGAGGGCGATTGATGAAAATGAACAAAAGGCAGGACTGTTTCACGCTGATCGAGCTTCTGGTGGTGATTGCGATCATTGGGATCATTGCCGGGATGGTATTCAAGATGATGGTTTTTGCCGGAAGAGCGTCTACGGAGTCTCAGGCCAAGGCAACGATGGAAAAAATCGCCCTAGCGTTGGAGGAATTCAGGGCTGAATATGGGATATATCCTCCTGCCACGAATTTTTATTTCGAATATGACGCTGGCCCGGTACGTATGGGCCAGGTGGCCTGTGATTATTTTTGCAGTCATCCTGAAACAACCTATGCCGACGGGCCCGGCGGAATCCCTCCTGGATTACCGTTATTCAAATATGGATTAATTGGATATCTTTGGTATCCCAACGGAGATAATCCGGACTATCCTTCTCACCATCCCGACAGTGTGCAATACTTTAGACTCACTGCGCGAGATATTGCAGCTCGTAAGCGTTGGACGCGATTTGTGGAGGATATCAAAGTGTCTCCGGATTTTGCATCCTACACCATGGCGAATGTGGGACTTCCTGGAGTTCAGTATACCAATCGTTACGAGGAATTGCGGGATTTCTGGCATCCTCCGGTCTGTCCACCTTATAATTTGCTGATATACAGGGCGGATGAGCCGTTTATTAGTTACGAGTTGCGGTCTTGCGGTCCGGATGCAGTATATTACACCAAGGATGATATTACCCGGACCAGTTGGGATAAATAAGGGGTTAGCCATGGCAACGGTATCATGTCGGCAGCGGCATAGTTTTACCTTGATTGAAATGCTGGCCGTGATGGGGATCATCGTCATACTGGCGGGCATTCTTCTGCCGGTCCTGACCAAGGTGCGGGAGGCTAGCCGGAGAGCGGTGGCGAGGGATCTGTGCTATCAGGTTGCAACGGCCTGGAAATCATTCCTGCAGGATCACCGGATGTTTCCGCCGAGGGATTTGTTCGAGATGAGCGTTGTTGGCGGGAAGAACAGCGCATTGAGTATCCTGGGAACAACGAATTCGGATTATAACAGTACCATGCTGTATCTGGAGTTCGGGACCAACGAGTTGGTCAAAGGAATGGTGGATCCGTGGGGTGGGCTTATCCAGTTTGCCCTGGACAATGGCGTATCCTGTGGCGATGCCACGGCGTATGACGGAAAGGTGCGTGTAGGGTCGTTTGGAAATATTTACGATTCCGTTGCGGTATGGTCCAAGGGGCCGGATCCGGATGACGAAGCGGACGATGTCCGCGGGTGGTGATGTTTGTGACATATATTTGGGGTGGCTTATGAGATGTGAACGCATGCGTGGATTTACCCTGATTGAACTGCTGGTGGTGATTGTAATCATCGGCATGTTGTTGTCGCTCTTGAGTTCCGCCCTGCTGCGTTCCCGTGAAAACGCACGATCCGCACAGGCGGGAGTTGAAGCAATTGCCTTGCGGACGGCCATGCAGGCCTACCGGACGGAATATGGCTATTGGCCGATTCCTGCCGGCAAGCGATCAACCGCCATGGTGACCTTTGTCGGGAACAATTACGAAGTGTTGAATTACCTGGTCTCCAGCGATCCAGCCTGTAATCCTCGACAAATACGGTTCGTCAATCTCGGCGAGTATTCATGCATCATCCGGAACAAGCGTGAAATGATCGGAAACGTATGGCATCCAGGATTCAATACCGCGATTGTCAATCCCTGGAACAATCCCTATATCATCAACATTTACAATGCCGGGGACAGTAACCAGGTTGGATCGATCTCCGGCGGTGGTGCAACCACGTATTATTGAAGAATGGTGGGATCTTCTGTGTGGTACGGAGGGTCCGGTTTTTCGGGAACTGTGTCCCTTGGAATAACGATGAATGAACGACTAAAAGCAGAACCCATGGCCCGGACCGGGTTCACCCTGATCGAACTGCTGACCGTGATGGCCATCATGATCACCATGGCGGGCATTGCCATCGGTTCCTACTTTGCCTTGATGCGGGGTGCGGGTCTACGGTCGGCCGTTGAATCGGCGAGAAACACCATTCTTCTGGCGCGGCAAGCGGCAATCATGGAAAGCAAGCAGGCGTATGTGATGTTCGGAGAGGTTAGTGCGAGCAACACGATGTGGTGCATGTTGTGCATGCACGAAGGAACTGCATCCGGGGCATCGGGAGCTGTGATTTGGGACCGGTATGGTGATTTGGGGCGGATTATCCCCGGTACCGCGATCTATAATTTGTCCGACAACCCGGTCCAATCTGCGATCGTTAACAAGTTGGAGCGGACGAATGGTATGTGGATCGTGACAACCTCCGCGAATATATGGAATGCAGACGACAAGTATGGTTGGGCGCGAGGAAGCCCGGTTGGGCTGCCAAAGGGTTTTTTCTATGGAGCGGGGTCGCCTTCCGTGCCGGAACCGATCATATTTAATAGTGACGGGAGTACCCGGATGCAGGGGCATACCCTGCGTATCTATGAGGAAATCAACCCGACATACCTGGTGCGTGTGATCGTTGAGGGGTTGACCGGGTTCATCAATGTGGAGTATCCATGAAACACCTCGTTTACGGGCGCCGTTCATTCCGTTCGGGTTTCACCCTGATGGAGGTGAATTTGTCGGTTCTGCTGATCTCGGCTGGATTGTTAGCCATCTTTGCCCTTTTCCCGTTCGCCATGAGGGAGAGTGAATACTCCATTCTGGACACCCATCAGGCGATGTTTGCTGATAGCGTTCTGTCGGGAATCGAAGGCAATGCCATGGCCATCGAGTACTGGGAAGATTGGAGCATGACCACGATGCAGGGGGGCAAGCCGGTTTTTTGTGCGAAAATTGAATCCGGTGTCTACCCGATTGACAGTGTGGCTAACGATGGGGTTTGGAAGCGGGTTGGCAGTGCCTGGGTTATCGAGAAGACCGGTATTGGCGATGACAATGCCGTCTTGTTCCCGAACATGCCCGGAGGCGGGATTCCCCGGTATATCCGGTATTCTTTGCAGGTAACCCCGGCAGGAAATATACGGATAATTGAACTGAAGGTGGCCAGCGGTGCCTACGGTGTGTTTGCTGATAAACAGCAACCGTATTTCACGCAGGTTCGGTATATGGGAATGTGAGGAAATGGTGAATGCTTTGCGTTCCAAACAGGGGTTTACCCTGATTGAAATTTTGGTCGCGGTTGTCATCCTAGTGTTGATCGTGCTGATGATGAGTACCCTGTTTCATCAGAGTGCGATTGCCTGGGATAGTGGATCCCGTAAAGTCGAGGGGAATGTCCAGGCTCGTTGTCTGCTGGCGCTGATTACCCGGGAGCTGGTGCATGCCGTTTCGGACGGCGATGTTTTTGATGACACGGGAATGGTCAATGGCGCCAATAAGATCACGTTCTTTACGCTTGAAGATCCCGCCGGAAATCTGATGCGGGTAGCCAAGGAAGTCACATTCAGTCTCTCCGGGGGAACCATTACCCGTTCCGAACGACGGATGAATCTGACCTATAATGGTTGGGATGACAAAAACAGCACCAACGACATGACCATTATGAAGAATGCAACCGATCTTCGGTTCTATATGTCGGGGATCCGTCCTCCGGATGCTCCGCCACCCTGGGTTCGAGTTGAGTTAACGATGACCCGGCAGGACGATGTTTCCTCGGTTGGTGCCCGGAGCTTTGGGCCGGACGGCAAGCAGGATCTTCCCAACGCCTTGAATAAGGATGATATTGTCAGTTGGTAGGAGGCGGTGATATCTCATGCGGCGGAAACATGCATTTACGTTGATTGAATTGCTGACCGTGATCGTCATTATCGGGGTCTTGTCCTCCATGTTGGTGGTTGTGGTGCGTGCCGCGCGGGAACGGACGGCAAAGACAAAGGCATCCGCGGAAGTCCGTGAATTGGTGCGGGCGTGGAAATCCTACTGGATGGTATACAACGAATGGCCGGCAACCTTGGACGGTGAAAATCGACCGATGGATCTTCCCGCCATGCGTATCCTGCAGGGGGAGAATCCCCAGAAAATTGTTTTTATGAATTTCGACATTGAACGCAATGATGGATTCCGGGATCCGTGGGGGAACTATTATTATTGTGATTTCTCTAAAACCGTCAATCCGGGCCGGGAAGTATATCAGGCGAGTGTGAGCATACCGAACTACCGCAGGTACCATCATGAATATAATCAGGATCTTCAGTAAACGGCGGGTTTGGCAGCCGTTGGTGATGCATGCAGTGCCTGCCCTTGCATGGGGTGGGTGGAGACGGCGGGATGGAGTGGCCATTATCCTGGTGTTGGGGATGATGGGGATTTTCCTGATTTCCGCCACCGCCTTCTCGATTGCCATGCGTGTTGAGCGGCAGGCGTCGTCCAACTACCGGTTTACGGTCCAGGCCCGGCACTTGTTGTGGGCGGCACTATCAGCCGCCATTGAGGATATTCATACCAATATGACGGACATGGTATATCCGCCTTGGGCGGTCCTGGCTTCGGGCGGCAATTCTCCAG
The DNA here is from genome assembly GCA_001803315.1 of Lentisphaerae bacterium RIFOXYC12_FULL_60_16. Lineage (GTDB taxonomy): Bacteria > Verrucomicrobiota > Kiritimatiellia > UBA8416 > YA12-FULL-60-10 > YA12-FULL-60-10. The sequence continues at coordinate 5,025 of MHBQ01000105.1, read as the reverse complement.
CCAGCCTGGTATCAAGGGCGGCATCCCCCTTCATTCCGATAGACCTGCAGACCCAGGTGGACGCGTCTGATCCGCAATGGCGCCTGCTGAGGGCTGGAGGAGGGACCGGTGCAATCTGGGGACGGTATTCGTACCTGATCCTGAATACCTCGGGGTATCTCGATGCGAATGTGGTTGGTGGAACGAATCGCATGTATGGTGCGAAACCTGCTGAAATCCAGATTGGCATGCTGCCGGAGGTTCAGAACGCAGGTGCATTCCGGGATGACCGTAACAGCCATTACCGGTTTGAAACCCTGGCTGAATTTAACCAGTTGGCGGATGGGATTGTCGGGAATCCCGAGCATTTCAGCGTCTATTCGCTGGCGATCATGAACGAGGTACGGACCAATGTGGTCGGTACGCCGTTGCAGCAAATCGACATCAATGGCAAGAATTGGATAAATGATTCGTCCAAGGTGGCACAAGTCTCGAATGCGCTGGTTCGTGCGGGGATCGGCAAGACCCCTGCCATTTACCTGACGCGGACTCCCAACCGCCTGATTTCCCCGGCCGCGTTGGCCATGATCAATCTGCGGGATTTCGTGGACGAGGACTCAAAGCCGGGTGAAGTCCTTGTCAATGGGCAGCCCTGCCGGATCGGAGTCGAATCGGTCCCCATGCTGAACGAGGTCATTGCCTCGAATGTGGTGGCCCATGCGGGCGGGGCAGGTGTAGCCGGCCTGTCTCTGAAGTTCGAGTGGCATTACCCGTTTGTGGCTTCCAACAAGCTTCATTTTAGTATGGCCTATGATGTCC
>MHBQ01000105.1:0-4208 GCA_001803315.1 Lentisphaerae bacterium RIFOXYC12_FULL_60_16 | reverse complement strand
GCAACGATACGGGTTGGTGGAATTCAGCACGCCGAAAACGCCTTATGCGCTTGCCACGAACACGTTCAAGGCGAATTATGACTTGCGGATCAAGGTTCAAATCACCTCACCCGAAGGAATTGCCGATGAGGTTCCGTCACCCTGGAACGCTGCCGAAATTGTTTTTCCGGTGCGGATGACGGTGAATGTCGGCGAGCAGAATCAGGTTGAATGGATGGAGTTTGTGGATCCCCGTTTCAATCATGTGACCACGAACCCCTATGGTTATCTCGGGGCTACGGTGAGGCAGATTTATGCGTTTAAAGGATGGCCACAACCAGGACCTACGCCTTTGGCGATAAACAATTTTGCGCAATTGTTATTTACCGACCCAACCGCGGTTCCGGATGATGACCTGGATATGGATACCGACATGTATGTAGGCAATCGTGCGTTACGGACCGTCGGCGAACTGGGTCATATCACCTACGACTATTGGCGGACCATCCGCCTGTATCGGCATGACAAAGCCGCTTCCCATGCCGAGGTTCTGGATTACTTCACCCTGACGACCAATGAATATCGACGAGGGCTCGTGAACATCAATACGACCAATGAGAGCATCCTGGCGAGCGTCTTTTACGGAGCGCCTTATAATGAGCACAAATCGGGCTCGAACCTGATGGATGAGAACAAGGCGCGGGCGTTGGCTCAGGGAATCCTCACCAACGGACCTTATATCCGGATATCCGAGCCATTCATGGCCACCAACATGGCCGCCATATTCAAGACGTGTGGTGCTTCGGAATTGGAGCGTGAGTCAGCCATTCGCAATTCCATGGATTTGTTTACCGTGCGGCAGAACCTGTTCACGATTTTTCTCGGAGCTGAATCGTTCTCCGAGATGATCGGTGGATATGATCTGTCGCGCGGCCGTGGAGGCAATACCTTGTCACGTGCCCGTGCGGTGGCGGAGTTGTGGCGTGATCCGTTCGTTGACACGAATGGTGTGGCAAAGTGCTTTGTCCGGTATTTCAAGATACTGGATGATTGATAAAGTCGATTACCAGCCATCCGGACGAACCCGGTAGAACGTCTTTAACTGGTTGGTGAAGGACCCAAACCATTGGGTATAGACATTGCCGGATTGGGCATAACCGCCCGGATTGGTTACCAGCTGCCAGGTCGAGCTTGGCGCCAGGTTGGTGGCATACCAGACCACCGGTTGAATCGTTTCCACATTACCGGTCACGGTATAGGTAAGCCAGGTCTGTGATCCGGAAAGCCAGAGACGGGTGATTTCCACGTAGATCAACAAGTCGAAGCTGGGGAAATGGTATTCCACGGGAAGCAGGGTCTGTCCCCAGTTGATCTGGTTTGCGCTGGTTCCGTGGCCCGATGAATTTGTCCAGAACATCGTGGCGTAAGATGTGCCGGTGCCGGAAAGCCCAACGGAGTTGTCGTCGGCGATGAAGCTGTTATCCTTTGAGCCGGCATAAGTGAATCCAACAAGCGCCGGGTTCGGGCTTCCGTAACTGACGCGATCCACATAGGGCCCTGAACTGCGGTGAAGACGGACTCCTCCCCGATTCTGGAATTCGTTGGTAAAGATGGCGTGGCGAAGGTTGGAGGGAATGGTGCTGTCGCCGATCACCCAGAAGCCGTGTCCGTTGGTCTGGTTCCCGAGGTACCAGTTGGTTATGACATACCGTGCGTACCGGCCGCCGACATCGTTGACCGGTTCAACGGTCCAGTTGCTGACAATGGATCCCGCATAGCCTGCGATCTCGATAAATTCGTTGTCCGATCCCTCCCAGGTTCCCTCGTAGTTGATTTCATTGATCCAGACCACACCGGTGGGGCAGGAAAAAACGATATAATACGGGTTGGTTACACCGGCTGAAAGGTTGTAATTGATCGGGGCATACCAAGCGGGGTTGGAAAAAGCCTTGTAGGTTTTCGGGCTGGTTACATTGGCGAACAAACCGTCAAACGTGGCGCGGGCATAATACTGGACTACAGTGTCGATCGGGAAAGGCCCATGACCGTTGGTTCCGCTGAATATGCGTTGTGTCCCGTTGGTGGTCACCTGGTCAAGGACGACGTAGTTACTGGTCGGCCAGGTTGCCCAAGGCAATTTGTCCGGATGGTAGTAAACCCGCATCTGAATATTGGAGGGATTGGCGATGAAACCGGCGGTTTCCACCTGGAACCGTAAGGTGTTGGTATAGAGGGGGACCGGAGGGTCGATGGTGAGCCCGACGATCGAAAAATCGGATGCCAGCGGTTCGGCGATCAGGACGTTGTCGATACAAACCCGTGAAAACGTGGTGGTGCTCCCCATAATACGGACGAATTTCCACGTGGGTTGATACACGTTGGCGGCGAACTCGGCATAGGCTGTATTGGTGATATTGGTCTGGATGGCGACGGTTGTCCAAAGGTGGGAAGGGGTGGTGCGGTCGGCTGCTGCCCGCACTTCAAAACGGGCGGGGGGCGACCCCGCCGTCTCCCAATTCCGGTACCAGAAGCGTATCTCGCCAATGCCCGGATCAAGCTTCCGGCTCTCGATATAAGGAAGCGTGGTGGAAAAATCCTTCCCGCCAGTGTCCTGGTTACGGCTGTTGTTCAAGTAGGCGGTCTTGAATTGACTGGCGGGTAAGGCGGCTGGTTCAAACTCGCGGATATCCTGGGAGGCGGTGATCAGGGTGTTGTAAACATTCCAGCGATTGCCGTCAGGGCGGACCACGTCATTCACCTCGACGTTGTCGATGATGGCATGGGCGGTGTTGGTGGTTGAAATATGGCGGATTCGAACCGTCGACGATGTGACCGCGGTATTGACGGAGAAGATTGAACGGCGACTGCCTGTCGTGGAATACGTGATGGTTCCCACCTGGCCGAAATAACCCAGGAGCGGAGCGCTGGATGATTCGATGGCCAGGGTGACGGGAGCATTTGAAACGTTGATGTCGAATTCGACGGACTCAATGCCGTTGGTCACGGTCCGGCTGGTAATGGCCTGGATTTCGGTTGTATTCCGGATCCGTGACCGCCTGAACTCAATCCCCCGGGTGCCGGTTCCATTGGAGACGACCCAGGCATTGGTCATGCTCCAGCCATTGGCGTCGGAATAGTGCTGGCCGTGCCAGGAGGTCATTGCCAGGTCATCCACTACAAAGGCGGTGCCGGTGTTGTGCAGGATGCGCACAAATGTGGGTGCTGGTTGGCGGAGGGCATAGGAGTTCGTGAGATAGGTGCTGTTGGCCACCAAGCCGGTGAAAACGGTTTGCCAGTCATCCTGGTTGATGGGGCCCAGGAAGTTGGCCCCATTGGTTGAAGCCGTTTGGATGTGGAAACGGACTGGTGCGGCATTGGTTACCCGGTATCGGAAGGAGAAGGTGCCAAGTCCATCCGTCAGGATGGACAATCCGGGCCACGCGACACCATCATCGGTGATATCACTCAAGCGGGTGGCCTTGTTGGTGGTGCCGTCAGGCTGTTCGATGCGGGCTTGTTGAATGTACCAACCGGTCCCTGCGGTATAGGCATCGTTTGTGAATTGGCTGAAGGGTGTCCATGACTGGAAATCCTCGGAACGGATTTGGGGAAGGGTCAGGGGCCAGATGTTAAACTGGTTGGTTATGGTGTAAGGAAAAACTGCCTCGATGGATGAGTCGAAGAGGGATGCGCTCGCGGTCCAGGTGTTGAAATCTTGCCACCGGCACCGCTTGACCAGGTAGGAATGATCCGACGGGTTATACCGCACCAGGAACTGATCACCCGCGGTAAAGGTTCCGGTCACTTCGACCGGGGGTGCACCGGTCTGCCCGGTGCCGCCTTGAGGCAGGGTGTTGCGAGTGGGGGCAGCATCGCCGAACCAGTCGGTTCCAGGCTGGTAGGCCGTTGCCTGGTTGGTGTAACGGCCGTAGCCCAGTACATTCCAGGTAAACCGGTTGGTGGACTGGTCGATGGCTACGATGCCCTGCCAGGTGTTGTCGGCATAGAGGGTCATTTCGGCGACCCCGACGCTCGTCGTGGTCATCAGGCGGTCATGGATGGAATCAAAATCGCGTACCACGTAGCGTGTCGGAGTATTGGTAGGTGCCCGGTAGAACTGGGTTGCGGATGCGCCGCTGACGCCTTGTGGATAAAACGTGGGGCTGTGATTCTCCCAGGGGAAATGATGATAGCCCTTGAACGTGACCTCGATGTAGAACTGGACCTGG
>MHBQ01000104.1:0-9941 GCA_001803315.1 Lentisphaerae bacterium RIFOXYC12_FULL_60_16 | reverse complement strand
CGAGGTTGTGATCGACTGCGGCCCGGCCGGTCAGCCGGAATGCCAGCAGGGCAGGCAGGAGCCAGAGCCGGTCGTGGGAATCGGGTACGCGTTCACCGGAATCGATGAGGTGCCGCAGGATGCACACCTGCAGACCGGCCAGCAGGAACCCGAAGCTCGACGCGTCGGCGAACCGGTTCCAGGGCACACGGGCGGCCATGCGGGCGCACGTGGGGGTGGAGCGTTCGTCCAACCAGCTGATGAAAGGGTGGCGCGGGTTGCCGTCGGGATCCACCGCGGTGAAGGTCTGGGCCTGGCTGGCAATGGCGATGGCGCGGATTGCACCGGGATTTCCGGCGGTCGCCAACGCTTCGCCAATGGCGCGGGTCCATGCCTGTTCAACCTGGGTGGCATCCAACTCGACGCAACCCGGGCCGGGATAGCGGTAGGTCAGCGGACAGGAACCGGCGCCGCGCACGGTGAAGTCCCGGTCGTATACGGCGGCCTTGAACTGGGTGGATCCGAGATCGATGGACAGGTACATGCGGTTACATCCGTGCAATCAGGTCGGCGGCATAATTGACAAACAGGGTTCCGGTGACCGGCGCGAACATGCTGTTGCTGGCCTCGTAGCCGCCCGCGCGTGCGGCTTCCTCGGTCACCACGTAGCCCTGCAGTTCGCCGTTGACGAGACTGACCACGGCCGTCGGGTAACGGGTCATGCGCTTGAGTGCGAGCGAATACTCGATGAACACCTCGCCCGGCAGGCCGGCCATGCAGCGGTTGCCGATGCGCAGCGCCTGCACGTCCACCGTGGTGTAGGGTTTGAGCCAGGCCTTCAGGCTGCCGTCGGCCTGGGCGCGTGCCAGCACGACGGTTTCCTCGGCGCCGAACCAGGCGCACTCGGCCGTGCGTACCGGGCCATGGCCGGCGTTGCGGGTACGAAGGTCGTCGAAGGTGGTGCGTGCCTTGACCAGCGCCGCCTCGGCGTCGGCCACAGACGGGAAGGATCGTGTGGGCGCCTGGACAGGGGCGAGGGCACTGTTGAGAGTGGGCGTGGTATCGAAGGGGTCGTTCATGGCCTGTTCGATGGCGGTATGGGCGAAATCGCCCAGCCGTCGGCCCAATCGTTCGGCTTCCTCGAAGGTCTGGCCGCGCACGTGGTAGCGGGGACTCTGGTTGCCGGCCGGACCGGTATGGTAGAGCACGGTGCAATCGCGGCCGAACGCCTCCTGGAGTGCGAGGCGTGTGTAGGCGGGGAAATCGGAGGAAACCAGGCGTGAGTCCTCATGCAGGACCGTCGGGTGCATGCTGTAGGTCAGGGAAATCGCCTGGATTTTGCGGGTGGCGGGATCGCGCACCACGAGGAGGGGTGCTTCCGGGTCGCGGGGTCCGTCGGGATCATGGCGGTTGCAGCCCACGCCGTCCACGGTGGCCGAGGTCCAGGCAAGTTCGGCAGGGCGGGGATTGGTGGCGGCGGCAACGGCGGCGGTGAGGGTTTCCGTCTTGAGCAGGTCCACGTAGCCGGGATCCACGCGCTGGACCACCGGGTCATATTGCCAGGACAGCATCTCGAGGGTGACGGGACCGGAATGGGTATGGGAACAGCTGATGAACACGCCGGATTCCGGAACGTGGGTTTTACGGGCGATGGTGCGGCGCAGTTCGCGGGCGGTGGGCGGATCGAGGAACAGGATATCCAGCGCCACGAGCAGGACGGAAGCGGATCCGTTATTCAGGTAGAGGGCCGAAGCCAGCAGGGGATCATGGATGCCGGTGGAGATCCGTTCGACATGGGGATATCCCACCAGGAACATGGGCTTTCGCGGGCTGATATCGCGTACGGCTGTGCCGGCAAGCAAGGGCATGGTAATAGCTCCAAGGTTCAGGGATTATTTCCCGCTGATGGTTACGTTATAGGGTGTCGCCTGTCAATACCTGTACACAACCTGTCCAGGGCCATTGCCTGACGGATAGCGCTGTAGGGACGCGTCAGCGAGGGACAGGATTGAACCGGTCAGCGCGTTGCTGAAGATGCTTCAACCATTGCCGGTTGTGCCGATGGCGGGAATGGTTCAACATGAATATGCCATTAACCAGGGAGAACATGCTTACCGCAATAATCAGAACGGCGATAAGCGCATAACCGTCTTTTCTCATCGTAGTCCTTGCTTTCCGCACGCGACGAAACGCATGTGATGGGTGCGCTGCTTGCGAAGATAATAGGAATCCCACGAAAGATGCAAAACTGCGCAGGGAGCCAGTCCGGTGGGGGTCTCAATGGTAAATTCACAGGTGGAGCCCGGCGGCAGAAGCAGACGGGATTCGTGTACACCGGTGGCAACTACCAGATACGCCTTGTCTTGGCGGATAAGGAATGAGCCGGCGTGGAAAACTCCATGATCCACCGACCAGGAGGAGGGAGATGTGTGGTCCAGGGTTTGCTGCCAGCGTTTTATGACGAGCGGGATCACCGCCTGGTTGTCGGCGCGGTGAAAGGCGCGATTTACACCGACCCAACTGTCGGCAAAGAAAACACCGACAACCGAGAGGGTTGAGAAAGTGATGGCCAGTACAACGAGCATTTCCGTTATGGTGAATCCACGTTTCATTCCGGCACCGCCAGTCCGATATGGGCCAGGATGCGTCCGTCAGATTTTGTAATAGCCAATTCGATCCGGGATCCGGTGGTCGTGCAGGCAGCCTGAAATCCCGGTTGCCCGGCCAGTGTGCTTCGAATGAATTCCTCCTGGATAATCCGGTCGGCCAGGGTGGAGTTCCAGGCGGATTCGGCTTCCAGGCGTTCGAGTGTGTTGTCCAATATGACCAGCGCACCAGTTTCGCATTCCAGTGCCCGTTCATAATCCATGATGCCGTTGAGGGTTGCGGAAAAGATGGAAATCAAAACCGCGAGGATGGACAGAGCGGCAATCAGTTCGAGCATGGAGAATCCGGCCATAGGGTGCCATCGCTTATTCTCCGGGGACGGTGGGTTGTAATCGTTGTCAAGCATGACTACATCAGTGCATACAAGTAATTCAACAAGACAGAAAATAAGTAATAGGCCAGGGTTCCAACCAATCCCGCGGTGATCAGGGTACACACCGGATCAACCCAATTCAGCAGGCGACGGGTTGAATGATCGATTTCCTGTTGAAGCCATTCGGCCAGCAATTCAAATCCGGAGGCCGGGTCTTCACGGCGGGCTGCGTTGGTGAGCACCCATTGATCCATCGGGCGGCCCAACCGCATGGATCCCCAGGCGACATCCCACCGGACCCCCTGTTGGAGTTTCTGTATGCAGGCTGACAGACGCCGTCGCAACCAGCGGCTGCGGGTGGCTTTCAGGCTCCATTGGGTGGCCGACAGGATGTCGTCACCTTGGCGCAGGAATGTAGCCATGCTTACCGCCAGATCTCCGAGCGCGAATCGTTTGTATTCACGTCCGACGAAGGGAATATGCAGGGAGATAAATTCTCCCAAACGTCCCATTCCAGGCATCAATACGACAAACAGGAACAGGATGAGTGGAGCGGGAATCAGCAACTCCAGGTGGGTCCTGTGCTTGAAGATCCATGGAATTCCGGAAGAATCGGGAGAAATATCCTCCCCTAGTTCAATAAATTTCGGTGCGACAAAAAACAGGATAAACAATAAAAAATAAACCGTGATGAGCAACTTTTGGACGGCAAAGAACAAACCCGCTTTCCGTTCCCGTGTTACGGTCCCCAGATAGTTAATCTGGTTTGCCAGCAGGGGCAGGGCGGTTTCCAGCCGGTTATTCTGTTCGGCACGTTCAACGCCCAGCAGGTAGAATTCGGGGAATTGTCCGGGGAAGGTTCGCCGCAGGGCAAAGCTCAAGCGTTCACCTTTTTCCAAACCACGGATCAAACGCCGTACGAGGTAGGACCATTGAATATCGGTCAACGAGGACAGGGGGACCAACAGGAGAAACGGCGCCAGGAACCATCCCAGGACAATCCGTATATTCAAGAGGGGAGTATTAAGTTTTCGATACGAGGGGATGCTTTTCAACACTTCGGGGAGGGGAATGTGTTGGCGAACCCCCCAGCCGAGCATATCGGCAATCATGCTGATCCGGGAACGGGACTCCGACAGGCCAGATCCTTGCATGCCTGGATCCGCAGGAAATATCAGTTCATTTGAAAGGATGGAAAGCATGGCATAACTAGTAACTGCACCAGGACATAATTGAAGTAATTGGATGAAATATCCCGATTACCACGGTGCCGACCAGCAAGGTGATCAGGGTGATTGCCGTCAGGTTCCATTGATTGCTTGCGGAACGCATGGCCAACGTGACACGGTGTTCGAATAGAACGCTGAGTTGTGTCAGGGCATCCGGCAGGTCACGTTCCGGTGTCTGGGTGAATGTTAACCGGATGAGTGGATCTATGGTTTCATGATTGGCCATGGCGTCTTCGACGGAGCGGCCGGACTGGAGCTGTTGTGCCACCCGCTTCAGATCCCGGCGGAAAGTATCATGGTCGGCCAGCTGGGCAGCGGTTTCCACGGCTTCGTTCAGCGGCATGTTTTGCCGGATGAAAGCAGCGCATAACACGGTGAACCGGGCAGAGTCCATCGCCTGTATGATGTTCATGGACCCGGGGATGGCATTGATAATCCGCATCATCATCCGGTGGGCCTTTATCCCGGGTGTGAACAACCACACGGAGGATGTGGCCAGGCAGATGAAGAAAACCGTATAAGGGATCCAGTAGTCATGGATATTCATGCCGACGGAGAGGATGAAGCGGGATAATGCCGGTAATTGATAATAGCCGAACATGTCGCTGACAGCCGATTGAAAGGCCGGGATGACAGTCAGGGAAAGGCCGATCACAACCAGGAGACATAAATGGATCGTGAAAAGCGGATAGGCGACGATGTCGCGCATCCGGTTGGCGATAAGCTGGCAGAACCGGCTGAACCGGGCGACCTCAAACAGCGTCTCGTCAAGTGTTCCGGTTGACTCCCCCGCCTGGATCAGGCGGATGTGGATGGGATCGAAATAATGCGGATAATCCTGCATGGTCCGTGCGAGCTTCTCGCCTCGTCCGACCCGTTCACTGATGGTCTGCATCATCTGTTTGAAATCCGGTGCAGGCAGATGTTTTCCAATCTGCAAGAGGCTGTCAGGCAGAGGCAGGTTGGAACGGATTAACAGGCCGAGTTGCTGGTAGAAATCTGCAATGTCGGTTGATCGCATGAATAGCCTCACTCCACGGTACGAAACGTATCATGCTATGGCTTACGACTTCAATGCTTTCTGAAATTTGGATTCCTTCAGGTGATCCGGATGTGTAGAGTGTGAGCAGGAGGTTCCATGGAGTCGGATCCCAGGGAAGAACCGGAAGCGTTTGTCGACCGAATGTTTGCCCAGGCCATTGACCGTGGCGCCAGTGACCTGTATTGGTTGCCGTGCGCAAACCGCCTGAATATCCGTCTTCGGAGGGACGGCATCCAGGAGGATCTAGCCGATGTACCCTGCGAATACGGTGCCCAGTGTGTGGCACGTATCAAGGTGATGTCCAGGCTCCTGACTTATCGAACAAAAATCGCCCAGGATGGCGTGATTCGGGATTTCGTGCACCGGGCAGGAGCCGAATTGCGGGTATCGGTAATGCCGACCAGTCGCGGAGAACGGGTATCCATACGCATCCAGCGAACGGACCACGGACCGTTATACCTGGAAGACCTGAAATTTGCGCCGGAGGTGATCCTGTCGTTGCGCGCGATGCTGGAGCGACCTTCCGGGTTGCTGGTGTTGACCGGGCCAACGGGTTCCGGGAAAACCACGACCATTTATGCCATGATCCGTGAACTGTTGCGGTCCAACCAGGACCCCGCATCGATCATTACCATCGAAGATCCCATTGAATGTGCAATCGACGGCATTTCGCAAACCTCGGTATCCGAGGGGGACGGGTGGGGGTATGCCGCCGCCTTGCGCAGTGCCCTCCGGCACGATATCAAGACCCTGGTCGTGGGAGAAATGCGGGACCCGGAGGTGGTGCGGGTGACCTTGGATGCGGCGCTTACCGGGCACCGGATAATCACCACCTTCCATGCGGGGGACATTCCCTCCGTTTACGCGCGCCTTTTGCACCAGGGGTTTGAACCGTTTCTTGTAGCCGCAGCCGTAACCGGGGTCGTCAGCCAACGGTTGATTCCACGCCGTGACAAGGCTGGCCAGGTGCCCGTGGTGGCGACGCTGGTGCCGAACGATGCATGGCGTGATTTCATTACGCAGAATCCCGGGCTGGGTGCCCTACGTAAACAGATTGCCCGCTATCCTGCAGCCGACCTGCCGACCGTGGCGGGAAGCCTGGTTCAGGCGGAGCTGATAACGGAGTCTGAACAACGGCGGATCTGTGCCGACCAGTCGGATGCATCAGAACCGGATGGCGCTCCATGATCCGCCAGGCATTCCGGACATCTTTTGCCGTGATGCGGGATCAATGGGTGACGCTGTTGCTGATACTGGGATTTACCTATTGGCCCTTGGGTTTTCTGAAGGCCTATCTGATGGATTCCGCTTACGAACCGTACGAATTACTCAGTTCATTATCCGCAACGCGGTTTTGGGCTCAATTCATCCTGATCATTCCGGATGCGGCCATCCTGTATGTCGGGTTGAACCATATTGCGGGTGAGCCTGCCGGTTTCGGGGAAAGTCTGGGATATGGATTCCTGAATTACGGACGCATGTGGATTACACGGTTCTTCAATTACCTGTCCTGGTTGACGCTGCTTCTGCTGGTGGTTCCCGGTGTCTATGGATTGACCCGCTGGTCGTTGAGCGAGATCACCGTGGTAAGTGATCGAACCATCGGGGTGGGGGCCTTGCATCGCAGTTGGCAGATGACCCGGGGCCGGGTTGGGCAGATATTCTTTGCCCTGTGCATCGGGGGCGGGACCTATGCCGTGCTGTGGGGTGCGATAACAGCCTTATACATCCGGGATTTTGAGGTGAACTGGTGGGCTATTGATGGGTTGTGTTTCATGGGGACCAGTGTCCTGAACATGGCGTGGTTGCTATACCTGTGCGGGATTTATGCACAGTTGGAAAAGCCCTGAAGGAACACGGTGAGTTTTCATGTCCAAAGATAAACCCCTTTCCGACGGCGGCTTTTCGACAGCGTCATGACGGTTGTGCTGGAGTTACCAGACGGCTCGCTAGGGACAGCTCGCCCTACTCGGGGAGGAGGCGGGGACCGCTCATAGAGCGGTGCTACATTATTCCGGATGTTTTGACTTCTGCCATCTGCCGGTTTCAATCTTCCGGTGGGTGGCCGTCGGGGGCCATTTTGACGAGTTTGGGGTCGAAGCGGGCGATGATGTCCACCAGGTCGCGTTGGGCGGCCATCACGGTCTCGATATCCTTGTAGGCCATCGGGACCTCATCAAGGCCGGCGGAAATCAGCACGACATCGTGGGCGTTGAGGAAACGCCGGCCGTCGTTCCAGGTGTAGGTTTTCCGCGCCGCCTTGCGGCTCATGCGCCGACCGGCGCCGTGTGAAGCCGAGTTCAATGATTCCGGGCATCCCTTGCCACGGACCACATAGCCGGGTGTGGCCATTGAACCGGGAATGATCCCGGTGATGCCCCGGCCGGCTGGGGTGGCACCTTTGCGGTGGACGATGACGTCCCGCCCGAAATGGTTTTCCCTCCACGCGAAGTTGTGGTGGTTCTCGATGTCGAGCAGGACGTTGGCGCCGAGCAGACGGACCACGTCGCGGTGGATCAACTGGTGGTTGGCGGCGGCGTACCGGCCCATGAGTTCCATCGCCTGCCAGTATTCGCGGCCGGTATCCCGGTCGAGATCGAGCCAGGCCAGTTGAGCCAGTTCGCGCGGCAGTTCGGGATGAAGCTTCATCGCCAGCGCACTGTAGCGGGTGGCGACCTGGCCGCCGGTACCGCGGCTGCCGCCGTGGCTCAGCAGGGCGCTATAAGTTCCTGCCTTCAGGCCCAGGTCATCCTGTTCCAGGGTCAGGGTACCGAACTCGACAAAGTGGTTGCCGCTGCCGCTGGACCCGAGCTGGTGGGCGGCCTTGTCCCGGCATTCCCGGGTGACCGGGCTGAACGACCAATCCTCGTGCATGACCGGGTGATCCTTGGCGGGGGAGAATCCCGCGCCAACGCCGAAGCAGGTGGCCGTTTCCAGTGTGCGGGTCAGGGCGTCCCGGCGGTTGCGGAGGTCCGCAACCGGCAGGTCGAGCACCGAGAGTTTCATGCGGCAGGCGATGTCCATGCCGACGGCATAGGGGATCACCGTATTCCGTGTGGCCAGGACGCCGCCGATGGGCAGGCCATAGCCGGTGTGGGCGTCGGGCATCAGGGCGCCGGCCACCGCGACGGGCAGTTGGCAGGCGTGTTCCATCTGCTGGACGGATTGCGGGTCGGGATCGGGACCCCACCGGTGGTAGGGGGCCGGTGTGGCGCGCGGGGTGAACCGGGGACCGGTCTCCCGTGCCGACGATTTTCGGGGTGAATTATTTTTCATCCATCAGCGACGGGTAGCGCCCGGCCTTGATATGTTCAATGAAGGAGAACGAACAGCCGATATGGTCATGGATGGCTTGCCGGTCCAGTCCTTCCGCCACGGCCCGGCGCACATAGGCCACCCGGTCCGGCAGGGAGCGTTCGAATTCCGTCAGCATCGTGTCGTTCTGGAACGGGGTGTAAGCCCGGTTGTGCAGGGCGTGGACCAGATCCTGTTCAGACTGGATGGGGTTGTGAAATCGCAAGGCATAGGCGCCCAGCAAGCGGGTGCTGTGGGAATCCGTAGCGGCGATCAGGCCGCAACCGGTAGCCGCCTGGAATGCGAGAATGCCGGGGCGCTGGAAGGCGCAGATATTCAGGCTCCAGCACTCGCAGGCGTCGGGAGGGCTGGCATACAATCCATCGGCGATGGATTCGCGGTAACGCAAGGGATGTGCCAGAACCACGGCAGCGCCGGTTGTGCGCGCCACGTTCATAACGTGCGTAGTTGTCGGGTTCTCTCCAAAGGGACTGGTATCCGTCATGCCATACACCAGGAGGTCTTCGCCTTCGCTGGTGTGGATCTCAACGCCCCGGAAGATCTTGAGTCCGGGGAACTTGTCGCGGAGGGGGAGGAAGGTCTTGTCGGGCCAGATCACGTTATGCTCGGTCAGCACCACGGCGTCCAGCCCGCGTTCGAAGGCCATGGCCAGGATTGCTTCCGCCGGTTCCTTTGCGCACATGGAATACCTGGAGGTATGGACATGTAAATCGATCAACATTGCCTGGGCTCCTGTGTTTTCGGCACCCGAACCTGCCACAGGCGGCGGGACGGGTCAACACTGGTGTTACTTCGGCGTCGGGATATGTTGCTGGAGACGATCATGTCCCAAAAGGATGGACAGGTTTCGGATGAAGGGATAGATTTATGTTTATGAAGAACTACCGGGATATCATCACAGTCGAGCCTGGCAAGTGCGGTGGAAAGCCTTGTATCAGGGGCATGCGAATCACGGTCTATGATATTCTCGAATACCTTGCGTCCGGCATGACAAAGGAACAAATCCTGGGTGATTTTCCCTATTTGACAGAGGAAGACATTCGGGCGTGCCTTCAGTATGCGGCTGATCGGGAACATCAGCAGATGGCGGTTTATGCGTGAAACTGCTGTTCGACCAGAACCTCTCACCGTTCCTTGTTGAACGGTTGGTCGGATTATTTCCCGGTTCTACCCATGTACAATCGCATGGATGAAGCGCTTGGTGTTCTTGCTGTTTTCGGATGAAGCGATTTTTAACGAACTGATTTTATCAGGCATCCGGGTTGTTGCCATCCGGATCCGGAATTTAAAACACACCAAACGGATGGCGGAAAATACGGGAACCATGAATAAACTGAATAGCAAGAGCCGCAAAGACCTGCAACCTTCGACGTTTCTCTGGGGACAATACCGGCCG
>MHBQ01000103.1:935-7603 GCA_001803315.1 Lentisphaerae bacterium RIFOXYC12_FULL_60_16 | reverse complement strand
GCAACTCGATGCTGTTCATGATCAACCCCAGCACCTTGACATCCTTGAGCATGTCCAGGGAATACCGGATCATCGGTTTCGGCGTATGATTGACCCGCGCCACGTACAACACCACCCCCACCTGGTGTGAAGCCAGGATCACCGTATCCGTCACGCGCAGGATCGGCGACGTATCGAGGATCACGTAATCGTACCGGGCCTTGACCTCTTCGAACAGGGCCTTGATATCACGCGACTGCAGCAGCTCGGACGCGTTGTCAATGCTGTCACCCGAGGGTGCCAGGTCCAGGTTGGGAACCCGCGTGGTCTGCACCACGCTCAGGATGGGCACCTGCTTCTGCAGGACATCCGTCATGCCGGGATCACGGTTCAACCCGACGGACCGGTGCAGCCGGCCCCGCCGCAAGTCCATGTCCACCAGCAGAACCCGCTTACCCATCTGGGCGATCATGATGGCGAGATTCAGGGCCGTGAGCGTCTTGCCTTCACGCGAGTCGGCGCTGGAGACCATCAGCAGATTCTCCCCCTCCTTGGCCATGGCGGACAGCACGGAGGTGCGGAGCGCCCGGTACGCCTCGATGGCGCCGGCGGAATGCTCCTCGGTCACGATGGGCCGCACGGTACTCTCCAGGCCGCTGTGGACCCAGAAGGGAACGCCGCCGAGGAACGGCACGCCCAGCACCCGCTCGACATCGGCGATGGATTGCATCTTGTTGTCCATGGTCTGCGCCAGGAAGGCCAGCCCGAGCCCGGACCCCAACCCGCCGATCAGGGCCATGAACAGGATCTTGAACGGGTCCGGCCATATGGGCTTGGGACCGGTGGCCACCGCCTCCACCAGCCTGAAATGTTCCGCCTTGAGCTCCTCGGAAACCCGCATGTCGTGCAGTTTCTGGTACAGGGTACGGTAATTATCCTCGAACCGGCTGACGACCGAGGCAATCCGCTTGAGTTCCGCACGGCGCTGGCTGGCCAGCAGGTTCTTGGCCTGCCACTTGTATTCGGCCGACTCGACGGCCGACATCTGGATGGTCAGCGCCTTGTGCCGGTCGCGCAACCGGCCCAACTCCACCTCCGCGGCCACCTTGAGCTGTTCGTGGATGCGCTCCATCTCCTTGCGCACCGCCCGGACCTGGGCATGTTCGGGCTCCAGGTTCTTGAGCAGGTCCCGCTCCCGCAGTTCCAACTGGGCCAGCCGGACCCGCAGATCGCGCCAGCCGGACGCGTCATCCGGCGAGTCACTGGCAACCGCCTCCGGCCGCAATGCCTCGGGCAGCTGGGCCGCCCGCTCCGGATCCTGGTCGGATGCCGCACCCGTCATGCCATCCCCGCGCAACTCCGGATCCTCGGTCACCGGCCGGACCGAACCCGTCTCGCGCGTCAGGCGGTGGACATCGCTGATGACCGCCGCGTTGGCATCCCGGAGCAGGGGATTCTGGGCTTCCAGCAGCATCACCTCGGTGGTCAACTGGCTCCGGCGCTCCATCAGGGCCTGCAGGTAGCGGCTCTCCATCGAGCCGCGCGCCTCGACCCGGGCAATGTCATTGAGCCGCTGATACTCGATCAGGTCATCCTCCGCCGAACGGATCCGTTCCTCCAGCTTGACCAGTTCCCGCTCCAGCAACAGCGACGCGGAGTCGGCGCCGGCCCGCTGGATGTTCCCCCACTCGGCTTCATGCTCCTCGACCAAGGCGTTCAGGAACGCGTCGTTGTAGGAGCCGTTCCAGGATTTCACGCTCACTTCCAGCGTCGAACCGATCCGCCGGGAGGGAGTGGCCGTCACCTCCAGCAACATCCGGTCCATGGTCCCCATGGATTCGCCCCATGTCTCGAACAGGCGGCGGACCACGCGGCGCCGCAGCTTCTCGCTCTGCAGGAGATAGACGTGGGCGTTGGACTGCTTCCAGGGCGACGAATCCGTCCCCGTGGACAGGTTGACATCGCGGTAAATCATCAGCTTGCAGGTTGTCAGGTACTGGCGGGGAGCAAAGTTCAGGTACATCACCGCCCCGAACAGCGCATACAGGAAACACACGGCAATGGTCTGCCAGCGGAACACCAGGATGCCGATGTAAACCCGGAAATCGATCTGGTGGGTATTTTCCCCGTATTCCATAAATCACGGACCTCCGGATTAAAACAGGCTGATGCGGCGGGCCGGCACAATCACCCGGTCACCGTTCTCCAACGTGACATCTTCAGAGGGATCGCCTTCCTTGAGAATCCGGCTGGCATTCACCACCTGCTCCTCCGGCACGCCGCCGGCATCCTGCCGGATGACCCGGATCGCCTTGGCGTTGGCATACGGCGGCAGATCACCCATCTTGAACAGGAGGTGCATGAGGGTGCAGGGTTCACCCGCACGGAACCGGTACACCCCGGGCTTGCGCACCTCGCCCAGCACCAGGATCTCCCGTTCGCCGCCGGTCTCCAAAGCGGCCTCGCTGGGAAACACATACGCCACATCGTTGTTGCGCAGGGACACATCCGGGATGGTGGGCTGACCCTCCGCATCCATCAACGAGAACTCCTCGCCTTCCAGCGTGGAGGATAACGCCGAGAGCAACCCGCCCCGCACGATCCTCACCCGCGCCCCGCGCGCCGTGGGACGCAACCCGCCGGCCCGCAACAACGCATCGTTCAGGGTGATGGCATCACCGGCGCCGATGGGGACCAGCCCCGGCTGGTTGACCGCACCGTCCACCTTGACCTTGTCATAGGAGGCCCGCAGGATCCGGACCCGCACCGTGGCATTGCGGAAATGGCGGTTGATCAGCACCTCGCGGATCTTGCTCTCCGCCTCCCGCTCGGTCCGGTTGTACAGGATCACCGGCCCGATGTAATTCAGTTCGATCGCGCCGATCTTGTTCACGGCATAACTGCCATCCAGGCTGGGATCCTCTTCCACCGAAACCTGCACCAGGGTGTCCGGCTGAATGGTCAGTGCTACACCCTGCGTCGCATCGGGGGATGCCGCCGTTCCGGCAACCGGGGAACGATCAGGCAGGGCCGGCAATCCGGGCGCCGGAGGTTCCGGAGCGTCCGGACCCGCAGCAGGACGTGAAACCGCGGAGGGTTCCTGATCCGTCCCGCGCGGAACCGGATAAAAGGCAGGTTCACGGAATGGGGTCGAACAACCGGCCAACCATCCGATCACAATACCCAAAAAGCCTGTTAGCAGGCGTTTACGCATGCCCCCCCTGCAATCAAAAAAAGGCTCACCAACCCGCTGAACCATCGTTTACAGCGATTCACCATAGTGTCAGGTGCCGCCAAAGGCAAGTCAATGAGAAAACCCGCGCTAACCGGCCTAAAACCACACCCGCCGGTTTATCATACGGCCGGCCACCACCGCAACCAGACCGGCCCGGGGTCGGGCCGGCTCCAGCAACGAGACGACTCTTGCATCTCACCCCCACTCATCCTACGCTGTGCCCTTCCAAGGACAGATCCACCGGATATAAGGAAGACCACACGCCCATGAAACCGATCGTTACCCTGGCGAGCACCACCACCCCGGATGGCCAAACCCTCTCCCTCTGCCAGCACGACTCCGATTTCATGATCCGGCTCGGTCGTGACGAGCTCATGTCCAGCCGGCATTTCGCCTCGGAACAGGCATTGGGACAATTGGGCTGTGAACGACTCGCCCACCGCCCCGAACCGGCCGTCCTGATCGGCGGACTCGGCATGGGTTACACCCTCCGGACGGCACTCGACACCCTGCCCCCCACCGCCACCGTCGTCGTCGCGGAATTCCTGCCGGCCGTGGTGGAATGGAACCGGAATTTCCTCGGCGAACTGGCTGGATATCCCCTGCAGGACCGGCGGGTTACCGTCATGGCCGAGGATGTGTTCCGGATCATCCGGACATCACCCGGCCGCTTCGACGCCATACTCCTGGATGTCGACAACGGGCCGCACGCGATGACGTCTGCCGCCAATCACCGCCTGTACGGCCCCCACGGCATCGATGCCACGCTCGATGCGCTGCGCGGCGAGGGATGCCTGTCCATCTGGTCCGCCACGCGCGACCTGGCCTTCGAACGACGACTCCACTACGCCAGCCTCCGGTTCCGCACCTATTGCCTCCCGGCCTACTCGAACAGTCGTTCAAAGCCCCACCGCGTATGGGTCATCTCTCGCTCCGCCGGTTCCCTCCCAAAAGCACCCGCTGCACCGGTACGCCCCCTCCCGTCCCCCACGCGCCCCGCACCCCGCTGGAGGGGCCGGTTCCACAGGAGATCACATGGACCCTCGCATTCAACTGGACACGATTCACAAGGGCTTTGACGGCAAAACCTGCTGGGTGCAGTGCCGTGCCGGAACCATTCCCCCCGGCGGCGCCGGCGCCAATCGCCTCCCCATCGTCGTGCTGACCATGCAGAAATTGCTGCTCAGCGGCAGCGATATCTTCTACGAACTCACCGAAATGCGTACCGACGACCTGGGCAAGACCTGGTCCGGCCCCACACCACACCCCGACACGCTGGGACGCCGCACCATGCCCGGCGGACTGGAGGCCGTGATATGCGATGCCACCCCGCACTGGCATGCCGCCACCGGCAAACTCCTCTCCACGGGACACGTGGCGCATTACCAGGGCAACCGCCTCGCCCCCGATCCACGGCCGCGAAAGACCGCCTACTCCGTCTATGATCCCGCCAACCGCACCTGGACGCCCTGGTCAACCGTCGACATGCCGGATCCGGAAGGCTGCTTCTTTAATTCCGGGGCCGGCAGCGCCCAGCGGTTCGACCTGGAAAACGGCGACATCCTCCTGCCCATCTATTTCATGCCGCAACCCAAACCCGGCGAACACCCGCCGAAACATTACCAGGTAACCGTCATGCGGTGCCGCTTCGACGGACACACCCTGCGCTACCTGGAACACGGCACGGATCTGACCGCGCCGGATCCGCGCGGCATGTGCGAGCCCTCGCTGATTCGCTTTGGCGGACGATTTTTCCTGACCCTGCGCAACGATGTGCGCGGCTACGTGGCGCGCGGACCGGATGGCCTGCATTTCGACCCACCCGTCCCCTGGTGCTTCGATGACGGCACGGAACTGGGCAATTACAACACCCAGCAGCACTGGATCGCGAATGGAAAGCGCTTGTTCCTCGCCTACACGCGCAGGGGATTGAACAACGATCACGTCTTCCGGCACCGGGCACCCCTGGTCATGGCGGAAGTGGATCCCAACCGGCTCTGCGTGATCCGGTCCACGGAACAGGTGCTCGTGCCGGAACATGGCGCCCGCCTGGGCAACTTCGCCGTCACGGACGTCAGCCGGGACGAGACCTGGGTCACCGTCAGCGAATGGATGCAGACCACCGGTCCCGACCATCACGACTTCCGGGTCTGCCAGCGATACGGCAGCGACAACCGCGTCTTCGCCTCCCGCATCCTGTGGAAACCGGCCTGATCAGGCGCCGTCCCTAACAGATTCCCGTCCACAGACGTTTGTTCTGTGCAGACCGAAACCAGCCGGACGGACGTGTGAATCATTTTCAGGAGGTGCCTCATGAAAATCGATCACCTGATGTCAAACGCGGAATACCGGAAACGTTTCCTCCAGCGCTTCAACGAGTCATCCCTGCGCATCTGGCTCCGGGATGTCTGGCATGGACTTCGTCAACCCCGCGATTCAACGGATTACCGCTGGGCCGCCTGGCAACTTTATCACCTGTGGTCGGTCCTGGCCGCCTTCACGATCTCCTTGTCCATGCTGTTCCTGCTGATCGTCCTGACACCCGAACCACCTCCCGACTCCATCACCAACGACTGGATCATTATCGACCCTGTCCCCGAACAGGACATACATCCCCAACCTCCACCTGACCCTCCGACCCCGGATGATTCCATACCGACCCCGATGGACCCCCCCGACTGGACGCCTGATTCAACACACCAGCAGCTGGCCGGCCCTGACTCCCGCCCGCCAGAAAGGATTCAGGTACAACCCGTCATCCGCCCCACCATGTGCCACCCCAACCCCGGTATCCTGATCATGAAAACCTTGTACGGCGGCCGGATCGGCGCCAACCGGGATAAAGCCCTGGCCCAATACGGACAGGGTGTCGGCGCCACCACCGAACCGGCCGTCCTCCGCGCCTTGCGCTGGCTCAAACAGGAACAACGGCCCAATGGGTCCTGGAACAGTCCCCCCGTGGCCATGACCGGCCTGGCCCTGCTCTGCTTCCTCGCACACGGTGAAACCCCGGACTCCGAAGAATTCGGCGGCACCGTGCGGCGGGCAATGGAATACCTGCTCTCGGTCCGGCGACCCGACGGGCGGTTCCCGGGCAACTATGACATGCCCATCGCCACGTATGCCCTTTGCGAAGCATTCGGGATAACCCGCATCCCCATGCTCTACGACGGCGCCGAACAGGCCCTGGACATCCTGGTGCGGGGCCAGCATGAAAGCGGCGGGTGGGATTACAACTGCCAGCCCGGCACCCGCGACGACACCTCCTACATGGGCTGGTGTGTCCAGGCGCTCAAGGCCGGGCACATGGCCGACATCACCCACCCGTCCCTGCAAACCGCCATGCAGAAGGCCGTCCACGGATTCCAGAACAACGCCCATCCCGCCGGCGGGTTCGGCTATACCGGGCCCGGCCAGGGCGGACTGACCGGCGTGGGCGTCCTGTCCCTCCAAC
>MHBQ01000103.1:0-920 GCA_001803315.1 Lentisphaerae bacterium RIFOXYC12_FULL_60_16 | reverse complement strand
GCGAACCGGAATGCCGGCGCGGCATCGCCTGGCTTGAATCCATCACCTGCGATTGGGATAAACCATGGGGCGCCCGCCCGTTGTACTACTGGTACTATGCCACCCAGGCCAAGTTTCATGAAGGCGGCAACACCTGGAACCAATGGAACAAGCAGTTCGCCGTGATGGTCGCCTCACGGCAGACCCTCGTAAAGGGCGCCGGCCCGGACGGCGTCGACACCGGATACTGGATCGCCCCCACGGAAACCGAGCAATCCCTGGGAAATGTTTACAGCACCTGCCTGTGCACCCTGATGCTCGAAGTCTACTACCGATACCTGCCGACCTTCCAGACCCCGGAACCCGGAACCGTCATCACCTCCGGACCGGATGAAACGGATGTGCCGGTCGATATCCACCTTCAACCCTACACCCCCCCGCTACGCAACATCGACGTCTGACAGGCACAACTCCAGACACGCTTCCATGAGGCGCAGAGCGGGCACGCTTCCCTCCATTCCTGGTAGGGTGAGTCGTCCCTGGCGAGCCTCCCGTCCCCAAACCCAGACGGCTCACGAGGACGTTCGCCCTTCTATGCGCCACGCGCCACTCCAAATTCTTTTCCATATTCATCACACGGCCTGCCACCAACCTAGACCGCGGCGAGATTCCGCCAACAGCGGACAGGCTGCCCCGGCTCCAGCACCCAAGTGTAACCCGTCCTCCAACTTGCATTACCCGCACACTTCTGGCACCTTGTCGGCAATGAAAATCAAGGTGGATTGGATCGAAGCCTCCCGCGGCGGCATCACCGTCGACGGCATGACCGGCGGCGAAGCCCAGATGTTCGACAAGGGCCTTACCGGCTACACCACACGGTTCGACTGCCCCGCCATCCGCTCCATGCCGGGGGACCCGTGGGTCCTGCTGGACTGCGGATC
>MHBQ01000102.1 GCA_001803315.1 Lentisphaerae bacterium RIFOXYC12_FULL_60_16 | reverse complement strand
CGCCTGCGAAAACCGCCAGCCTCCCGCTCCTCTCGCGCTTTACAGCCTCCCGTTCAACCCGAAAATTTCGTTATTTGGAACCGCTGGTCTGGTCCGGATGGCTGGTTGGCAGGCCGTGTGCTGAACCGACGGGCTTCCATTTCGGGGTTCACCACGCGAATCCGTTGCCCTTTGCTTGCCCTGAGTTTGCCGAAGGGTCGAACAGGAATGCCCGACCTACTGGAACGAAATGTTGCATGACATATGACGCAGGGTCAGATGCAATCATTGAATGTTTTATATCAATTGACATAAGTGAGTCATAAATAGTATAAATTGGGGCATCGAGTGAGTCATATTAATGTTCACAATGGTGCTATTATGAACTCAATTACGATACATGCATTGGACGAGCAGTTGGCGGATACGATCAGGCGGCGTGCGTCTGAACAATCCATCAGTATGAATGAGTTCGTAAAACGGGTTCTGGCGGAGAGTTTGGGCATTAAGGTTCCTGTCGAGGCCCCTCATCGAGAGGATTTTGCCGGCTTCTGTGGAACATGGGGAGAAGATGATGTCGGGGCATTCGAAGAACGTGTAGCCGATGCGGCGCGAGTCAATCCGGAGGATTGGAAGTGAAGAAGGTGCTTCTGGACACCAACGCCTACACACGCCTTCTCACCGGAGATAAGGATGTTCTGGAAGTGCTGGGCCGTGCCCACACCGTCTTCATGTCCATTTTCGTACTCGGAGAACTCTACGCGGGGTTCAGAGGCGGACTTCGGGAATCGGAGAACCGCACGCAACTGGACGACTTTCTCCGGCGTCCGACCGTCCGCATATTGTCCGGCACGCTGGAAACCTCCGACATTTTTGGCGCCATCAAGCACCGTCTCCACAAAGCCGGCACTCCGATTCCCATCAACGACGTTTGGATCGCCGCCCACGCCACCGAAAGCGGATCGCATCTGGTCACGTTTGACCGGCATTTCTCGCATGTCGCCGGACTCCTTCTCTGGCGCGAATAGCATCATCCCGCTATTCCGCGATGCCATGCCTGTCAGCGGCATCGCTTGGCGCTGGTATAGATCTAAGACACCAGGTGTCGGGTTTCAGGTTTCAGGCGAGAAAACATGCTCCCGACATCACATTCCGACCTGACACCCGAAACCTGACACCTGGTCATCTTGCGCCGTTCCATCTGGCGTCTTTGCGCCAGCGGCTCCACTGAACGTCGTCAACTGAACGGCGAAACAGGGTTTTGCATGTTTCCGCCCCTGTGGTATAGGGGAGGGGTGGCTGGCTGTATTCAAACACCCGGCTGGAGAAAGGAACGATCATGATCATCGATATTCATGCCCATGTGTTTGCATTTCCAAAACGGACCTATGGGGCGAAGAAGACGACCTTCATGTCCATGGAACAGCAGATTGCCATGATGGATGCCAAGGGGGTCGACAAGGCGGTGATCCTTCCGCTGGCCAATCCTGAGACGCCGGCCGAATTGCAGAGCTGGGGCGAAGTGCTGTATATCTGTGAAAAGTATCCCGGGCGGTTCATCCCGTTCTGCAATATCGATCCCCGTTTACCCCGCCGTCCGGACTTGATCAAGGTGGATGATTTTCTCGAGATCCTCAACCAGTGCAAAGCGCTCGGGTTCAAGGGTATTGGCGAAGTCACCGCGCGTATTCCCTGGGATGATCCGGTGTTGGGCTTGTTGTTTGCCGCCTGTGAACAGGTGGGGTTCCCGGTGATTTTCCATACCATTACCGCCGATGTGAACTCGTATGGCCTGATCGATGAAATCGGGTTGCCGCGTTTCGAGTCGGTCTTAAAACGGTTCCCGAAGCTTCCGTTCCTGGGACACAGTCCGGGGTTTTGGAGCGAGATCAGCGGGTCGATTACGCTCGAGGAGAAAAACGGGTATTCCCAGGGGCCGGTCAAGCCGGGCGGAAAACTGCCGGAATTGTTCCGCCGGTATCCCAACCTGAACGGTGATTTATCGGCCGGGAGCGGGCTCAATTCTCTGATGCGCGATCCGGAACATGCATTCCGGTTCATTGAGGAATTCCAGGACCGGTTGTTCCTGGGGCTGGATTATTGTTCCGAGTACAACGACATGCGGCATATCGAATGGTTCAAGGAACAGCTCGATACCGGAAAGATCACCCGCCAGGCCCATGAAAAGATCATGTGGCGGAATGCCAACCGGTTGCTGGCCCTGGGCCTGTGAGTGGGTTTGAATACCGGACATACACCCATTGCGCATTGACGCGGGGAACCGTCCTTCGCTACCGTCGGGACGTGGTTCGGGCGGATGGTGAAATTGGCAGACACGCAAGCCTTAGGAGCTTGTGCCGTAAGGCATGGGGGTTCGAGTCCCCCTCCGCCCATTTAAAGAAGGGGAGTGGCGATCCCTCCACCAGGGCCGTCAGCCGCGAACGGTGAACGTGGCCGAAAGATTCTCAAGGGTCACCTTGTTGAAGGCGGTGACCTTCCATGCGCCGATTTCGGGATTCAGCGGCATGACGAATTCCCCCTGGAGGATGCCGTTTACCGCCGGGACGAAGCGTTCGAAGCATTTCATCCTTTTTCCGGAGGGACTGTATACCTGCACGCTTGCGGGATAGCTGCCGCGGGCGGGTTTTTCCGACTTGTTCAGCATCCTGAACTCCCAGTTCCATTTCCGGGATGCGCGAACGTGCGGGGTCACCGTCAGCGTGCTCGTCATCGGAACATCCGGGTACACGCCGACAATCATTCCCTCGCGGCTCGCGAGGGTGACGCCGAACTGTACCCCTTCCTTTGTGCGGGAGAAGCGCAGGCGTCTGCCGGAGATGTAGTCGATCAGTAAAGCGGGCCTGGGGAGATCGGGCGCCGCCTTCAGCGCGATGGTTGATGAGGCTACGCTGTCGGTGTGGTTGATGACGGTCAGTATCCGCGTAGCTTCCGCCGTCATCTCGTAAACACCGATTCCTTCAGGATTGGAGCTGCAGGCATCGGCGACGATGCGGCGGGTTTCCAGAAACTCGGAGACCACCCGGACAAGTTCTTCGCGGAGCATCGGTATATCTTTCTCGTAGCTTCGCGACATGAGGTCGTGCAGATCGCCGTCGATCAGGAGAATCTGTCCTTTGCCGACGCGCACATCGCGCACCCGCAATCCCTCGGCAAGATTCCGCCAGGTCCCTTTCGCGGTTGGGGGAAAGACGTGGCTGAACCGGTCATCCTTCCCGCCATTCGTTGTTTCGCACGGAATCCCATCCATCACCAGGACACCGCCGGCATGGACGAAGTTCCACAACCGTTCGAATGATTCCGGCAGCATTGTCTTCACGGCGCCGATGAGCGTGAATGCCTGGTATCGCGGAAGTTCCGACTTCAGTATGCGTTCATCAACCACGTCAGGAAGGGCGCCGTAAGCGCGATAGATGACTTCCAGTCCGTTAAGTGGTTCAACGAAATTGGGATAGAGCCGGTCATAGGGCCGGTTCCTCATCGGGTAGAACCCGAGGCCTTCGAGTCCTCCCGGCAACGGTTCGGACGGCACATTGTACAGGTGATCGGCCCAGGCGTTGAGGACGCCAAGGTTTGTGCGGCGCGGTTTCGCGACCGCGGCAAGCGGCGCGATCTCCATGATTCGGCGCAGTTCCTTCGCCAGCGCCTTTTCGCGTTCATACAGCCCGTTCAGGTTACCGTGGATGCCGAGAATCATGGTGTGAAAGCGTTTCGTGCCGCATCCGACGGCCAGGTAGAGCAACTCGTTACTGCTGTTGGCCGGCCAAATCTCAAGCGGGTAGTAGAAATCGTTCGTTTCCACAAAGAACCCGATGGGCTTGTCCAGATAGTCCGCCAGCACGCGGTAATAGGCGAACATGTAGCGCGGCTCGCCCATGCGTATCTTGTCCCACGCGCGGAAATTTCCGTAGAGCCAGGGGTAGGAATCGAACTCGATGCTGTGGCAGTGCTTGCTCCAGTTGAGCTGTTCGAACACGGCTATCCCGGGATGGTGTATTCCGCCCTGCGCGTAGACATGGTGGATGTGCGGATATTTCCGGTGATGCTCGCGGAGGTATTGTTCGACCTCCTCGTAGCTCGCTTTGAAAGCTGTTTCCGCGTAGTCGATGGCTGAGTTGAAATAGTCCATCCTGCGCCTGTCCCGGAATGCAAGGTAGTCCTTCCAGTCGGGCTTGCTGTACCCGTAACGTTTCTTGAAAGCGGCAAGGGCCGGCTTGCTGTAGTCGATGTTGGCCGCATACAGATGCGGTTCATCGAGGATTTCCATGCTTACGAGCCTGGGGAAATACCGGGTCGCGTCCATCCTGTCGCGGATGAACGTCCGGGCCGCGGCGCGATACGGGGGCGTGTAGGGACAGGGTTCCGTTGGTTTTTCGCCCTGCTTGTCCTGCCAGCTGTGCGTGCTCAGTATCACCGTTCGCGAATACTCGGCCCAGAGCGGGAAGCCGTTCTTCTGGACCGTTTCCGACCAGAGGGACTCCATGACTGCGTTGCGGTTGGTTTCCTTCTGCTTGTCGAGGGACAATCGGCTGACATTGTTCAGCGTGAAACAGTTGAACCCGTTTTCCACCATTTCGTTGAACCACGCGCGCATGCCGGCGCTTGAAGTAAGCCCCGCGGCCTGACTGACGGCGCAGAACATCGTCTCTTCTTCGCGCAGGGGCGCGACCACGACTACCGGCATTTCGACCGTATCAAGGACCTTGCGGCCGGTCGCCAGGGTGACCTCGAGCAGGTAGTCATCCGGTTGCAGGTCGGGTATGACATACGAGAACGTGTCTTGAACGGGCAGATTCCCGGCTACCGTTATCCTCTCCCGGTTTGCCGTCGGCCTGGTCAGGGTAGCCGTAAGCGTTGCGTTGGCAGGAACCTTGCCGATTCGTTCGACCACCAGTTCCATCGTATCGCCGGCTGTCAGCGCATTGTGGTATCCGACCGGGTATACACGGAACCCTGTCTTCTTGCTCACGTTGAAGGTCGCAATCCTGCTGACCTTCGCGTTGTATCCGTGCTCGGGGACCTTGATGTTGTAGAACCCGAGGTTGTAGTACCGGTAGTATTCCTTGCCCTCGCCGTTGCCTTCCATCGTCATATGGCACCGGTAGATTCCGGAAGCCTGGGGCGATTCAGCGAGCGCGTGATGAACCACGGCTTTGATTCCCGGCTTGAGGCGATGGGACGCCTCCATGACGGTCTTTCTGAATTCCGGATCACGGTCCAACGTGATTTCGTTGCCGGCTTTTCGGAGCGCAAAGCGCGCTGAGGCATGCTTCAGGCGAGGCTTGATGCTGATGTCCAGAGCCCTGCCAACCGTGACATCGGCCGTGGGCGCGCGGAACCCCGTAAGGCAAAGGTCCTGGTCCCGTCGCAGGAGCCACGAAATGCACAGGCCCATGAGATTCGCATAACCGTCCGAGCCGAAGAACGACGTCGAGTCGGGGGCGCCCGCGAGGACATTACCGTCGTCGACATCGGGAAACGTGGGGATCACCATGATCCTGCCGAGTCCGCACGGGCCGGCTATCAGGAGGGGCCTACCCGCGGCCTCTGCAAGCACCTGCGAATTCTTTGCCGGTTTGACAACCTGGATGTTCGACACCCGGCCGAAACTGCCGAGATCCTTGCTGAACTTCGCGAACGGTCCTTTGAGCACGGGAGGGGAGGGTTTGATGACCTTCTTTTCCTTGCTGACCGTGACCGGCAGGAATCCGTCGAATATCCCGTATGTCGCAACGGCTTCGCCGAAGCTGTTGGGGCCGCCGAAGACAAGGAGCGCTTTTCCCGATTCCACGTAGCTCTTGAGCGTACGTATGTCTTCAACCGTGAATGCGCCAGGTCCCACGTCCACCAGGGCCACGATATCGAAGAAATCCAGACCCGTGTCCCGATCGTCGGGACGCTTCATCAGCGGCAGGCTTGGCGGATAGAACGGGTGGTTGGTGAACGACCGCTCCAGTCGCAAGCGGTAGGGCAGCAGGGATACAATTTCATCCAGCCGGTACCGCGCCCTCGTCCTGGCTTCGATCATGAAGCAGTCATAGTTACCATAGGGATCCATACGGCCTCCGTCTCTCGCTTTGCAAAGACAACATAAGTGGAGATTTCAACAGGATAACGCGTGAAAGCAAGCACGGTTGTTTGCGCAGAAAATAAGTTGTTCCGCTCCCTCATGAGGACTATCGTTATCAGAGGTGGCTCACTTTTAATGCGTGCGCGCACCTGAACCTTATGATATACATTAGTGATTCTTCCGTGAAAAGCTTATGTTTTTCATTGGTTGAAAAGTGGCTTTAAATGAGTGAAATACGGCCTATATTGACGATTTCGCTGTATGATCGTGAGCCCGGTCAACGCTTAAGGCAAAACTCACTGTCGCGTAACCTGTTCAATGGCTATCTCTCTTCCACCATGACACTTACGATCCTTCCATACGACTCATAACAGGGATTAATCAATAGAAAATTACACGCTAAAGACGGAAGGACCACTTGATTGCTAGCAAGGATATGGCTGGATGCTGGATGAAGACTGTATTGTTGGGTCTCGGTATCCTGGCTTTTGGTTTTCTTGCTCCTACGGTTCACGCGGCGCCGACAGCGTATTATGTGACGACCACCGGCAGTGACAGCGGGGTCGACGGCAAGAGCTGGGGCAACGCTTTCCTTACAATCTCCAATGCCGTGGCGTATGCCGTTGACGGTGACACGGTGCTGGTCTCCAACGGAACTTACAATGTCGCCGTCGTGCTTTCGATTACCAAAGGCATCACACTACAAGGCTTCTCGGGGCCCTCGAACACGACGATTCGAGGGGCTTCCGTCAAGTATCTTTCCGTGAATCATTCGGACGCCGTCGTGGACGGGTTCCTGCTGACCGGCGGCACATCGGCGCGCCACGTCGATGTCATCTCCGGGTCGCTGCGGAACTGCATCTTCACCGGCAATTCGGCCGCTTACATCGGTGCTCCCATTGGTGTGTCAGGTGGCATGGTATCGGACTGCATCTTTACCAACAACTTCACGTCTCCCTTTGGCGACAGCCGGGCCAAGGGAGGAGCCGTGATCATGTCGGCAGGCGTGATCAGCAATTGCCTGTTTACCGGGAACAGCGCCTATTCCGGGGGCGCGGTGTACATGACGGGCGGAAAGATTGTCAATTGCGTGATGACCAACAACAACGCCTACAACGGCTCGGGAGTGGTTGCCGGCGGGGTTCTTATGACAGGGGGCCAACTGCT
>MHBQ01000101.1 GCA_001803315.1 Lentisphaerae bacterium RIFOXYC12_FULL_60_16 | reverse complement strand
CTGCTTCTCGTTCCGTCACCGCCTGACGCTGCGACTTCACAGCCGTCGCCGATGCTTCCAGCTTGGCAACCAGATCAGCCTCGTGCTTCTTCCAGGCTGAAACCGCTTTCTGATGCTCCTTCGCACGACCTTCCAACGCCGTGCGCAATTCCTCACGCTCATTTTCCAGCGCAGCCTGACGGGCCTGATGTACGTTACCTTCCTCACCCAGTCGCGCCTCAAGCACCACCCGTCCCTGCTCCACCTCGTTCAGACGCTGGGTCAACCCCGCCTTTTCCGCCTCAAAACGATTCCGCTCCTCGCTTCGGCCGGACTCCACGGCTTCCATTTCATGTGCCAGGCGACTAACTTCCGCCTCATAGTCCTTCAACCGCGTGGCTTGTGTTGCCGACTGCAACTCCGCCTGGCGAACCTGTTCCAGCAAACGCTCCTCTTTGCCGGCAAACGCCTTGACCTCTCCAGCCATCGCATCGCGTTCCGCCGTCAGCCGCTTCACGTCTGCTTCTCGTTCCGTCATGGCCTGACGCTGGATTTCAATTTCACGCTGCAATGGTTCTGCAACTCGCTCCGCCACCATTTGCTGCCGCGTTTCAATCATTCGCTCGAGGCCGGTGATTTTGTCTTTTAGAGTCAAAATCGTATCCTGGCGTTCATCAAGATCACGCAACACCGAGGATACGCGTTGATCCCGCTCGGCAAGATCGTTTGACAAGCGCTCCATTACATGACCCAGTTCCGCTTCACGCTGATGGAACCGGTCTTGGTCTTGTGCCAACTTTCGCTTCAGTTCCTCAAATTTTTCCAGCAGAAGGTTATCAACAAGCGGAGCTTTGGCAGGTTGATCCTGCTGAATCATGCGGGCTTTCAAGTCGCGTTGCCGGGCTTCACTTTCATCCCGTAATTTCTGATATTCCGCCTTTTTCGACTGTAGTCGTTGTTGTACGGAATCAGCAACCGCTGGATCAGCCGTCCTGACTGGCGATTGAGCGTCCCTTTGGGGCACCGGCGCGGGGGGTACCGGTGGTTCAGGTGATTTATTATCAACCGATCGTGATGGATTTTCATTCCCATCCAGGGAAGGTGGTTTTACCGATCGTTCCGCAACCACTTTGTCTGGCGGATTTTCGGATGGAGGCTGGGCCCGTGCGGGATTTGTTTCAGGTCGTCCACTCACATGATCGCGCTTGAACAGGGATTGTACGGGAACTTCCTTGCCCGTCAGACGGTTGCGCAGAATGGCATCGGGTTCAATCACACCGCGCTGAATCAGGTTGGGTGCAGCCAACAAGCTGAACGGCCCATACTGTTCCCCGTTCTTCAGTGATACCAACCAATCCATCTTGAGTTCCGGAATGGTTTCGGCGGCAACCCAGACCTCCTGATCCATCGACATGAGATTGCCGGGCGCTATTCGCCCCTGGGCAGCCCAATCGCACAAGGTTGACAAGGGGGAAGGCCCATAAACCAGATCATCACGGATCTTTAAATACCAGGAAGCAGCACCTTGATCCGGATGCTTGAAGCCATCATACAGTTTGGACATAAGAATTAACCGAACCGTGGCCTACCCGATGGGATAATTTCCGTGAACATTAACGGGCTTTCCGTCTTTCGGGTCAAGCAGAATGGCGCTCAACAAGAAGATATATGCCTTCAGTGGCCTTACCCCCTGCAGGGCGCATAAGGTTTGGGCCGGTTGAAGGAATGGTGCCGGGGGAGGGAGTCGAACCCTCATGGTGTTGCCACCGCTGGATTTTGAGTCCAGTGCGTCTGCCATTTCGCCACCCCGGCCGAAGAAGCGGGTTTTATTTAACACGTGACGCAGTCGGGTTCAATCTCAAACCACAGATCCTTTCACGGAGTTATGGTGCTCGCCCATGGAGCACCACCACGCTTGCACATCCAGCGGCATAAACACCGACGCAAGGGTTCTGGTTCAAGATGGTACTGATGCAATGCCCGTACCGGCACCCACATGAACTCGATGTAGTCCTCCCGCGATTGGACAGGTTTCAAGGGGTTAATTTTCGGGATATCCAATTCAAATATCAGATTAATTTCCGCCACGCGCCCCTTCCCGTCACCAAATGCATGTTCCATGGCGCCCAGGAAACGCCGGACACGGGATGGTTGACCCAATTCTTCACGGACCTCCCTCACCAGGGCATGAACCGCAGATTCACCGTGTTCGACATGTCCGCCGGGCAGATACGTGTTGTGTTTCCCTTTGGTGTGACATAGCAGCAAGTAACCCTTAAGCAAACAGACTCCCCGTGCCAGAACCTCTACCGTTCGTTTCATTACCGGGTTTTCCTCCCCCACGGGATACATCCGTGATCCCAAGCATTGATCACTTCGCCTACCAGGAACAACGATCCGGCAACCACAACCGGCGCCTGGTTTTTCAAAGCCCATTGCCGGGCCGCTTCAAGCGACTCCATCAAAGGTCCTATTGCAACCGGCCCCGGGAAGACTCCCACCCGATCACGCAGGGATTCCGGATCCGTTGATCGTTCCGTGGAGATTGGCACCAACCACACAGCGCCCACGCACGATCGAATCGTATCGGCAAAACTTCGAGCATCCTTGTCCTGGCACATTCCCATCACCAATCCCACCGGTTGTCGACCGAAGATGGCGTGCAGCGTCTTCACCAACGCACCTGCCGCCTCGGGATTATGGGCGCCATCAACCATCAAAACAGGATTCTGTGCCAGCATCTCCATCCGGCCACGCCAGCGTACGATTTCCAGCCCCCGGCGCAGGGTGGTTGAATCCAGGTTCAAAATGCCCTGTTCCTGCAAACACTCCAGGGTTGTCAACACCACCTGTAAGTTTTCAATCTGATGCAGTCCCGTCAGGGGACACGTAACCGTACCATAGGCGGCGTTTCCGGTTTCAAGGCGCACCTTCAATGGAAGCACGGTTTTTCCCGTACGTGAGACCGACACCCACTCGCCAGCCCGGTAAACCCTGGCATGTAAGGCCGCCGCCATGGCTTCAACAACGACCATCGCCTCGGGTGGCAACCGTCCGCATACGACGGGTTTGCAAGGCTTGATGATCCCTGCTTTTTCACGCGCAATTTCTGCAATCGTCGATCCCAGATACTGGGCATGTTCAAGGCTTATTCCGGTGATCACCGATACGGCCGGTTGAACGACGTTGGTTGCATCCAATCGCCCGCCCATACCCGTTTCCAGAATCACCAGGTCAGGCTTCTTGTCGGCAAAATAGGCAAATGCCAGAGCCGTCGACACTTCGAAGAAGGTGGGCGAATCGCCGGTGTCCGTTTCAACGGAAAAGGCCGCCCGTTCCACTTCGACCGCCAAGGGATCCAATTCGCCATCCGGAATATCTTCACCATTCAAGCGGATACGCTCATTAAACCGGACCAGGTGTGGTGATGTATACAAACCAGTCGACAGGCCCGCCTTCTGAATGACCCCGGCCAACATCGCACACACCGAACCCTTGCCATTGGTGCCTGCGACATGGATGCATGTCAACGCGCGTTCCGGATTACCCAATCGTTTTAACAAGGCGGATATCCGGTCAAGTCCGGGTTTAATCCCGAATCGCTGCCGGGCATAAAAACGCTCCAACCGTTTCGTCAACGAGTCCGACATCCGATCATCCCCTTGCCACGGTTATGGCCCATACCGTTACCGCACCGGCTTCCCGCAACACCCGCGCACATTCACGAATGGTCGCACCGGTTGTCATGACATCATCCACGAGGATAATTCGCCGTCCACGGGTCCAACCATCCCCGCGATCCATGAACGCACCCTTAACATTACAGGCTCGGGCGGCGGCATTCAACCGGGTTTGGGTCGGGGTTGAAATCCGGCGCAACAACCGATGGGGATCAACGTCACACCGGATCCGCCGGGAAAACGCCTGTGCCAGGAGGGCCGCCTGGTTATACCCCCGTTCGCGGAAACGAATCCGATGCAAAGGGACACAGGTCACCAGATCCGGCCTTTCAACGGCCTCACAAGCCTTCCATGCAGCCTCGAGGCCAATGGCCAGGTCATCCCCCAGATAGGTGGCCTGGCCGTATTTGAGTGCCTGAACCAGATGAGTGACACCGCCCCGGTATCGAAATGCCGATCGGGCCCTGGCAAAAGCCGGCGGATGATCCACACACGATGAACAACGGTAGTGCACCACCGTCATGCCGTCTGCCGGATCGCCGCAGCAGGAACAATATGGCGATTGGATGACCGGTAATTGACACCGGCATTCCCAGCACAGGTGTCCGCCGTCCGGGTCCGCCAGGGAACCGCAAACCGCACACTCCCGTGGATACAACCAGTCCAGAAGGGCATTACCGGCTTTCCGGCAATCAACCCGGGTGGTGGCCGACAATGATTTCAAGTTCACGTTTGGTCGCAGGCGGGATCAACTCGCGTTGGGTGATGATGGCATGCTTCAATGAATCAGCGCACGAACAGGTCCGGGGCGTCGGTTTCCTGGTCAACCACTCGACCAGAACCATCCTGGCCATTCTGGCATTCGCATTCAAATGCGCGCTGATCATGTCAATGGTAACCGGCTCTTCGGATTCCTTCCAGCAGTCATAGTCGGTAACCATGGACATCGGTTGATAACAGATGCCGGCTTCCCGGCATAATTTCGCTTCCGGCAAACTGGTCATCCCGATCACATCGAACCCGCCTACCCGGTAGAAACGGGATTCAGCACGGGTTGAAAATGCAGGACCTTCCATGTTCACATATGTCCCGGATTCGTTAACCCGTACGGAAAGTCCCTCCCGTTCAATCACACGCCGGGCAGCAGCCGCCACCACCCCCCGGAGTTCGGCGCAGGTTGGATCACCAAACGGCACATGTGCGACAATCCCTCTACCGAAAAATGTGTGACCGGCCGAATTCTTTGTCCGGTCAAAGTATTGATCCGGCAACACAATATCCCGGGGACGCAAGTGCTCTTTCAGGCTCCCCACGGCACTAATCGACAGGATCCGCTCGACGCCGAGTTGTTTGAACCCGTAAATATTAGCCCGGTGATTGATTTCCGAGGGTAACAGACGGTGTCCACGGCCATGGCGCGGTAGGAAAATCACCGTGGTATCGGCAATTTCACACACCGAATAATTGTCCGACGGATTTCCAAACGGGGTCTCCACGGTTTGCTCACGCGTCCGCATTCCTTCAAGGGTATAAACACCACTTCCACCAATTACTCCGATATTCATCCTGTAGCCCTTCCCGGGTGAACCGTATTGCCCGCTCCAGCCATTTGGTTTGGTTGCAATTCCCGTGTGTAAAACGGGAAACAACCCGCATCATGGTCCGGCAGGCGGTAATGCCAACGCTTATAGCTCCATAACCAGAAGCCGGGATAATGCCGGATTTCCCGTTCAAGCAAAAGCCCGATTTTCCGGGTCATCGCATCCTGATCCGAACCGGGCAAAACGGGATCCGACGCATACATGCAATATCGACCGTCCGGCAAGGGGCGGCAAAAGACCGGAACCACGGCCAGATTGCAACGGGTCGACAGGGTTGCGGGAGCCTTGGTAACCAGGGCCGGCACCCCGAAAATCGGCTGAAATATCCCGCCATCACGGGGAAGGACATTCTGGTCGGCCACCATCCCGATATTCCCGCCTTCCCGCACGCGCCGGATCAAAGCACGTAACGCGCCCCGGCGGGGTACCGTGTCGGAACCACTTCCCATGCGTAACTTTCGAAGCACGTAATTGATCACCGGATTAAAGGTGGAGGCGGCCACGCTCAGACAACGATGTCCTCGCAGGCCGCTCAACAGGCTGATTAATTCCCAGTTGCCAAAATGGGCGGTAACGATGATGACCGGTCCCCGGTCAAGTACGTCGAGGGAATCGTCCGTTTCAACCCAACGCCGCAGGCGGGAACGGGTCCGCAGTCGGAACCAGACCAGATCCAGCATGGTACGGGCAAAGGTCTGGAAGGATTCCCGCAACCAGGCTTCCCGTTGGGCACGGGAAACGGTATCGCCAAACACCAGATTGAGATTCGCTTCGCCGACCCGTCGAAGACCATGTGCAAAACGGTAAACCAAGGCCCCTGCAACGCGGGACAAATAAAGAATAACCGGCCGTGGCAGCGTGACCATCACGAGGGCGCCGGGAAGAATCAAGGCCGCTTCGACAATCGCCCTCGCTGTCCGGCGCAGTTGCATCGTGGGGAATATTACCTGATCAATCTAAAGGATAGTGTCATGGTGAGCCGTGGCGGGCTCGAACCGCCGACCCGTACATTAAAAGTGTACTGCTCTACCAACTGAGCTAACGGCCCACAGGAAACGGTTACCATAGAAGAGGCCATGCATCCTTGTCAAAACACAAATCGCGCCGGTACGGTTTTTACGGAATCAGAGGATCTGCTGCAGCATGGATGCTGCCGCATGGATTTCCGCCAACCGGCGACTGGAAGCCCTGCCTTCGGCCACTCGACCATCCGGCAATTCCACCTGAACGGTAAAACTCGGGGCATGTGCGGGGCCCGCCCGGCCGACCAGCCGATAATCCGGGGATTGTTTCCAGACCCGTTGGGTATATTCCTGGAGTTGTCCCTTGGGATTTCCCGCCCAGGCATCAGCCGACAGGGTTTCAACCCGACCGCCGAACAGCCGTTTGAACAACCCTTCAGCGGCTCGCATGCCACCGTCAAGGTAGACGGCACCGATCACGGCTTCCAGGGCATCCGCCATCGCCCCGGGGCGTCGGTGGCCCCCCGACTCCGTTTCACCATGTCCCAACTTCAATTCCGCCCCCAACCCCAGCGTCTGTGCCATTTCAGCCAGCGTCTTACCGTTGGTCAATTGGCTGCGCAAGGACGTCAGGACTCCTTCCGGCTCCTTTATAAATTGACGGAAAAGCGTGGTGGCGGTCAACAACCCCAGCACGGCATCGCCCAGGTACTCCAGGCGCTGATTGTCAGCGTCGACATCCTGGTGTTCCGCCCGGTAGGAGGGATGAATCATCGCCCGTTCCAGCAGGGATTGATCGCGGAAACGGTATCCGATTTTCTTTTCCAGTTCACTTTTCCTGAAACGAAGTCGCATGAACGTCAAGCCCTGGGATGATAACGTGAATGGATTGACTGGAGGCGCCCCTGGTCAATATGGGTATAGATCTGGGTGGTGGCGATATCGGCATGTCCCAGCATTTCCTGGATCACACGGAGGGGGGCTCCATTGGCCAGGAGATGCGTCGCAAAGGAGTGGCGGAGCGTATGCGGCGACACCGGTTTGGTTATATCCGCCCGGCGCGCAAACGTTTTGATCATCTTCCAGAGGGATTTACGGGAAAACGGACGCCCGCGTATCGTCAAAAACACATGCTGCTCCGACTCATGGCGGCTCAACTTAGGCCGGACATCCTTCAGGTAGGTAGCCATGGATTCCCGCGCCTGTTTGCCGACCGGAACGATTCGCGTCTTGTTGCCTTTTCCCGTAATGCGCACATAATCCGAATCGAGATGCAAATCCTCCAGGGTCAGCATGGCGAGTTCAGAAACCCGCATGCCGGTTGCATAAAACAGTTCCAGCAAGGCCCGATCACGCATGGCCCGACCACCAGTTCCCTCGGGGGCCGCCAACAAACGTTCCACTTCACGGGGGGACAAGGTTCCCGGAAGAATCCGCCACAGACGCGGGGACTCCATGGCTTCCGTTACATTCCGGACCAGCATCCCCTCCTGCTGAAGAAATTTGAAGAAAACCTTGATGGCCACCAAGGCGCGGGAAACCGAATTCACACTCAACCCTCGCGCCCGCTCGGCTTCGAGAAAATCAACCACGCGGGCACGGGTGACTGCCTGCATCGACGGAACCGACTGTTCACCCATAAACGTGGTAAACCGCTCGAGATCCGACTGGTAGGCAGACCGGGTATGAACACTGAGCCCACGCTCCCATGATACATAGTTCAGAAACTGCTCCAACAGGGCATTCATTCGGTTGGATCGGCAAAAGCCGGATATCCGTCCTTAACGGCATTCCTCGGGCAACGCTTCGCGTGCTGACTCGTTGGCGGGTATCTCATTGGCCTGGAACCCTGTGTCGGCAATCGCATGTTCGATATTTTTGACCGCCAGCTGCATACTGTCATAGGTTACGACCACGTTCCGGGCGACCGGATCCGGAATGATTTTGTCCCGCTGCACCCCCTGCTGCCGGGCAACGGCATCCACCACCCGTTCAATACATCGCGGCGACTTCATGCCCGGCACCTGGATGGTTACCGTGCGGATATCTTCGCGGCGACAGGAGACCGCCAGCAACCCCAGCAATAATAAACATGTCATACGCATACCGTGACGCTAGCATGTCCCGAAAATAAATGCACGTCGTTTTAACTTTACGATTGCCTGAAATACCCTGAATGCAGGATACATGAGGCATGACGTGAAAGGATTCCTATGAACAGTGACGCAATCAAGATTGGTTGGGAACGTGCTCCACACCGGAGCCTGCTACGGGCCACGGGCGTTGGCCGTGAGGATTTCGGAAAACCCTTCATCGGGGTATGCAACTCGTTTGTTGAAATCATCCCCGGCCACGTTCATCTTGATCAGGTTTCACGACGCATCAAAAAGGCCATTCGCGAGGCGGGAGGCGTCCCGTTCGAATTCAACACGATCGGTATATGTGACGGGATCGCCATGGGACACAGCGGAATGAAATATTCCCTGGCCAGCCGCGAAATCATTGCCGATAGCGTCGAGTCCATGGTACGCGCCCATTGTTTTGATGCTTTGATTTGCATACCCAATTGCGACAAAATTGTTCCGGGCATGCTTATGGGCGCCCTCCGGGTTAACCTGCCAACCTTGATGATCAGTGGCGGTCCCATGGCGGCCGGATGCAATACGGACGGCAAGGCACTTGATTTGATCAGCGTCTTCGAGGGTGTTGCGGCCCACCAGAAAGGCGCCATCAATGACACCCAGCTTACCGATATTGAAGAACGGGCCTGTCCGGGCTGCGGGTCATGCTCCGGCATGTTCACCGCCAATTCCATGAACTGCCTGTGCGAAGCCATCGGGATTGCCCTGCCGGGCAACGGGACCATCCTGGCCGTGGACCCCCGGCGCCGACGTCTCTATCGGCAGGCCGCCAAGCGGATCGTTGAAATGGCGAATAGCGGGGGTCCCCTGCCCCGTGATATCGTTACGGAGGCATCCTTGGATAACGCTTTTGCACTGGATATGGCCATGGGCGGAAGCACCAACACGGTCCTGCACGCCCTGGCCATTGCGCATGAAGCCGGCGTTCCCTACGACCTGGACCGCATCAACACCATCTCCATGCGATGTCCCAACATTTGCAAGGTTGCCCCCTCATCCGCCTATCACATGCAGGATGTCGACCAGGCCGGTGGTGTAAGCGCCATTCTCCAACGCATTGCATCAATTCCCGGGCTGGTTACACCGGACCTTCCTACCGTCACCGGAAAAACCTTGGGTCAAAACATCAGGCGGGCCAAGGTCTCCAACAACACCGTCATACGCCCACTGGACAATCCCTATTCAAAAGATGGCGGACTGACCATCCTGCGCGGCAATCTGGCGGAACAAGGGGCCGTGGTCAAGAAAGCGGGTGTGGCAGATTCCATGCTCGTATTTGAAGGAACGGCGGTCATTTTCGATTCCCAGGAAGAAGCCTGTGACGGCATTCTCAAGGGGCGTGTTCAACCGGGCAACGTGGTGGTGATCCGGTATGAAGGGCCACGCGGCGGCCCAGGCATGCAGGAAATGCTGGCCCCCACGTCCTACGTCATGGGACGCGGCCTCGGAGAGTCCGTTGCCTTGATTACCGATGGACGTTTCTCGGGGGGCACCCGCGGCGCCTGTATCGGCCATATATCTCCGGAAGCAGCAGAAGGCGGGCTGATCGGCCTCTTACAGGATGGCGATCGCATCCGCATCAACATCCCGGAGCACCGTCTGGAGGCCGTCCTGACAACGGATGAAATCCAACGGCGACGCGCCGTTTGGAAACCCCGTGAACCGCGGATTCGAACCGGATACCTCCAGCGCTATGCCGCCCATGTTCAGAATGCATCCACCGGCGCCATCATGAGCTGACACCGGCATGCCAGAAACGTGTGCACATCCACGATCGTGCACGCCCGGTCCGGATCGTCCGTCCAGGGTGGCATTTCGAACGTTTGGTTGCCGGATGAACCAGGCCGAAACCGCAACGATTGCCGGCAGCTTCATTGCAGCAGGTTGTACCGTGGTTCCGCCGGATCATGACTGTGACATCTGCGTTGTCCATTCATGCGCCGTCACGGCGCATGCTGAAGCTTCCTCCATCCGATATGCCCGATGGTTTAAAAGGCGGCATCCGGAAGTTATGGTTATCCTGGCAGGGTGTGTGGCAACCCCGGGTATCGTTCCGGCGACCGCATTGCACGGAATCGATCATGTCGTTCCCCAACCGGATAAATTCCGGATACCCGAGTTACTCGGGATGGCATCGGGTCAAACGGATCGAGCGGCCCCGGTTTTTTTCACCACGCGGGCCCTGCTGCCGGTCCAGGATGGCTGCGCCTTCCGATGCGCCTACTGCATTGTTCCGACGACACGCGGGGCACCCCGATCACGCCCCATGCCGCAGCTTCTGGCCGAGGCCCGGCATCTCGTCCACCAGGGATTCAAGGAAATCGTCATTACCGGCACGAATGTCGGCACCTACCGGGACGAGCATCACACCTTGATCGATCTGCTCATGGTTCTGGACGATCTGCCGGGTATCGAACGGATCCGGATCAGTTCCATTGAATTAAGCACCGTCGAAAAACCCCTGATCGAATGGATGTCCCGATCGGATCATGCGTGCCGATATATCCACCTTCCCCTGCAAAGCGGCGACAACCGGATGCTAGCCCGCATGCGGCGTCGCTATACGGTTGAACAATACCGGGCCATTGCAGAAACCGCGCTTTCCGCCATCCCGGGACTTGGCCTCGGCACCGACCTGATCACAGGATTCCCGGGTGAAGATGAAGTTGCCTTTCAGGCTACCTGCGGACTTATCGATGCCCTGCCCTTCAGTAACCTGCACGTATTTCCATTCAGTCAACGGCCCGGAACCGTTGCCGGGGATCTGGATAACCGTGTACCACAAGCGACCATTCGCGATCGTACCCGTCATTTAATCGAATGTGGTCAGACCAAACGCAATACTTTCGCCCATCAACATGTTGGACAATGCCTGCCCGTGCTTATTGAATCGGTTGATACCGTGCCGGACACTTCCGAAGGATGGACCGACACCTATCTTCCCGTCAAAGTCCATGGAAAGGGATTGTCACGGAATCAAATTGTGAAGACTTGTATTGACCAATGGGATGGTAATCATCTTCTCGGTCATCCATGACTCCAGTTGAAAATCCACCCCCCGGTTATTTCACCAGATAATGCATGAGAACATCAACCAGCTGAATCCGATACGTATAACCAAGCACGATTCCCGTGGCCATGAACGAAAAACGTATCAGACGCCAAACGCGTTGGCGCTGTGCCTCAGCATTGTGATTGCGTTCAACCCAATGTTGTCTTTCTTCAATTACTCTTGCCAAGACTGACATCTTCGCACCCTCCTTACTTCTTCCTGCGCTTATTAATCGAGCAGAATGCGTGCCAACTTAAAAATGCACTGATAATCAACCCTGTTTCTGCATTCTGGTTGCAGGATTGAGAACGGGAAGGTAAATGGCGAATCTAAAAAGAAATGGATAAGTGCCAACCCAGCATGAATAAGCCGATTGATGCAAAGATTTTAACGATTCCCCAATATCGGATTGCGGCAGCTGTTTTGCAGGTGCTTTCAACCATTTTCCTAAAACCATAGGGACTAAGCATCCAATAGCAGCCTATACCTGCCATCAGGTAAGCCAGCACGACCAGCACCAATCGGCCACTTGAAGGATGCCAACGCACGGTTTCCAATATCGGGGTGGCTGCCAAGGCCAGAATACCGCCCAAAGCACGGGGAGCCAGTAGATCGTCCATGAAAACAACCACCAGTATGAAAACCAACGGGATCAACACCAGCAATGATGGTTTCCAGGATTCCAGCATTCCCATCGGCATTCGATGCAATTCCACGGCGGCTCCCAGCAAGGCGGCAAGACTTAACACCACACCTGCGGACCTACTGCGGGGAAAAGCCCGCAACCATCCCTGTACGCGAACGGGCACGGCAAAGGCCAAGGTGCCTGCCACCAGTGAGGCAACCGCCAGTCCCCCGGCAATCCAGGCAGCTCCGGGTAGGTTCATCGTATGGTTCCATATAGCGTTTGGGGGCGTACCCTGTCGATACGTACCGTAACAAGGGATCCGGGAAAAAGCCCGGGACGGGGATCAAATATTGTCACGATGTTGCTCCGTGTTCGTCCAGCCCAACGGGTCGGATCCCGCAAACTTGGGCCTTCCACTAATATTTCCATATCGCATCCTATCCTGTTCTGATGACGTTGCAACCCACGACGGTCCTGATCTTCCAAAAGCACCTGATTCCGCCGATTCTTTTCCGTTTCAGGAACGTCATCCTCCCAGCTGGCCGCAGGGGTTCCCGGTCGGGGTGAATACTTGAAGATGAATGCATTGTCAAAACCGATCTCGTCCAGGAAGCTTCGTGTTTGTTCGAAATCGTCATTGGTTTCACCCGGAAAACCCACAATGACATCGGTAGTCAACGACAGGGCGGGAACGGACCTCCTTAAACGTTCAACCGCCCGACGGTAATCATCGCTTGAGTAGCCTCGTCGCATGCGATGCAATACGGCATCGGATCCTGATTGTACCGGCAGATGGAGATGTTCGCATAGCGGTGCACAAGCCCCCATCACCCGTGCCAGTTCTTCCGTACACCCCGACGGATGTCCGGAGGTGAAGCGTAATCGCACGATCGACGGGATCCCGCAAACAGCCTCCAACAGGCGCGGCAACGGTTCGGTGAAACCCAGGGGGGACTGGTCCGTACCGGACCACACCGGATTTGATCGTCCATAGGACATCACGCTCTGTCCCAACAAGGTCACCTCCCGGACACCAGCGGCGGACAAGATCCGTATTTCCTCAAGAATCCCGGATGCCGGACGGCTCCATTCCGGTCCCCGGACCGTTGGCACAATGCAGTAGGCACATCTCCGGTTACATCCCAAAAGAATGGTAACAAAGGCGCTGATCGTACCGGACTGATGCCCGGTCAACATCTCGGGATTATCACTCAACGAAACATCCAGGACAGGCCCTTGACCGGCAATTACCTGATCCAGTATCGCCGGCAACCGGTGGATTCGTTGCGGGCCCACCGCAAAATCCAATGCCGGCACCCGGTCGAACAGTTGTTTCTGCATCCGTTGGACCATACACCCCACGACGCCAAGGTAAACGGGAGACCCCGTTGATCGCCGGTTGGCTGCCAACATGGCTAATTTCCCCAACGCCTTGTCCTCCGCCTTCCCGCGGACACTGCATGAATTGACGATCACGATGTCCGCCGATTCGCCCGTTATGGAACGTTGGTAACCGGCTTTTATGAGCTGCTCAGCCAGCGCCTCGGAATCGCGCTGATTCATCTGACAGCCATAGGTATGGAGGTGGAAGATCATAGGGAGGCTTCAGGGATCTGATGGTGGACGATCACGCAAACCGACCTTTTCAAGCAATTCCCGGGAAAAGTTGATGGGGTACCATTCCGGGTTTTTTGCTGTACCGCGCAAACGGAACTCCATGAGTCTACGCAATGGATAGGTAATCGAACGGAGCAGGCGGGCAAACAATGAAGGTGATCGCATCAACTGGACACGCACGGCATAATCCAGACGCCCGTCGAAGTCACAAGCTCCCTTTGCTTCGATTCCCAACACATCCCCCAGTACGGCAATTTTATCGCTATACACCTTGCCGTCCCGGATCTTCAGATCCATGGTGGCGTCGGTTTGACGCAGGACAAAATCCATGCCGGGAATCAGCTTGGTCATAACCCGTGAAAATCCGCCAAAGACGGGAAGCAAGAACACCCGGCCATCATAAATGCGGAGATGGCCACCTCCCCTGACCAAATGGGCAACCTGATCACCAACCTCCCCATTCAGGTGCAAATCGAGCATCACCGTGCCGGCATGGCGTTCAGTCGTATCGGAAAACGCCGCTACGACCCGCCCGAAATTAGCTTCATGCAACTGGATATCAACCGCATAAG
Organism: Lentisphaerae bacterium RIFOXYC12_FULL_60_16; assembly: GCA_001803315.1. Taxonomy (GTDB): domain Bacteria; phylum Verrucomicrobiota; class Kiritimatiellia; order UBA8416; family YA12-FULL-60-10; genus YA12-FULL-60-10. The sequence continues at coordinate 13,226 of MHBQ01000101.1, read as the reverse complement.
CAACGGTCGATTGGGGATGCTCCGACAAATCAACACGAACGGAACCGGACATCCGGCCTCCATAAAGGGACGCCTGCAAATCGTCGGCCCGATGCACCCGGTTGGATCCGGAAACCGTAAACGAAAGTTCATCCGCCAGCAACAGGCCAAAGCCCACCCGCCGACCCTCAATCGACGCCCGATAGCTCAGGTGTTCTTCACGCCAATCATTGGTTCCCTGTATGGTTAAACGAACCGGCCCCTTGAAGGACCACCGGTGCAGCTGCCCGTCATCGAGGACTCCGGCCAGATGCGTAACGGCATCCGGATGCAGCGTCGAATCGAAGTTGAAGGCAAGTTGATGCCGACGCAAATCGATCGACAGGCCCCCTTCCGCCATTCCTTCCGGACGGATGATCATCAAGGGGCTGATATCAAGGGTTGAGGACGACTCCGTCCTTCTCAACCTGAATCGACCATCCGCCCGTCGACAGGGCACATCCCGGTACCGGAAATCTTCCATCCAATACGTGCCGTCAACGGTCAGCGCCCCTTCCGGAATCCCTTCATGGCGGAAATGGATACGCCATCTCGGGATGGCGCCTGGAAAATCAAAACGTCGCGTGGCCTGCATGGCGCCTCGCAACTCAAACACCTGCATCAGCGGCAGAAGCAGATGGGGATCCAGATCCATATCCAACGCTCCGGTTGTCAAGCGGCCCTGGAAGAGATAGGCAAACCCGCCATTGATGCGCCCCATCGTTTCAGCTTGTTTAATTTGGACGACCAGATCCTCCACCTGCACACCGGACTCCTGCACCCTGACCAAGGCGGACAAGCGATCAAGATAAAGGTCATAGAGGATACAATGATCGAGTTCCACACGAACCAGCATAGTCGGGGCAGCAGTGTCCGCGGACGAAACTTCCAGCGGACCCGCCAGAAATTCAGGCCGGATATATCCGTCGATCAGGCGAACACCCCGGATCCATGGCTGTCCGATGAACCCCGCCAGCACCCGAATATCGAGAATCGCCTCCTTGACGTGAATTCCGGGGGGGCCCACCATTCCTTTCCTGAAATAACGCAGGTTCCGGATATGCAATCCTTCCGTGATATCAAGGCGGATCCCGTCGGCCTGGATGACGAAACGACCTTCCGTGCGGGATAACAGGCGTTCAACCGCCCAGGAAGGAAAGCCCGCAACCGTCAGGTACCATACCAGCCCCAACAGGATGGCCACAAGAATGCCAAGAATCCTGTGGACGATGCGTTTCACGAAATAATTCACTCACAAAAGGGTTATCAATCCGGCCCGGCATCCGATACCTGCTCAATATCGGCGGTTAACACATCAACGCTTGCTCGATCCAAAACAAAAACCGTGTCATCCCCCTGTATCATGGCATAACGGCCCCCGGATGGAGCCAGAAAACCGACCTGAATGCGCCGTATGATCCCACGGTCACCCGTCAAACCGACGGCGATACTGGCATAGGGTTGCTCCACGCCATAAGGGTCCAGACGTTCCGGGTTCAAGGATTCAATCCGGGAGGCTTTCAAGTGGGCAAGGGCAAACAACAGATCACCGACTGCCTGCGCATGGACAACGCGTCCCGTTACAACCGGCACCCATTGCCCCGTATCATCCCGGCGTACCGAATGCTCGACTCCGTCCCGTATCCGGGTTATCCGGTGAATATGTTCGGGTTGCAAAGCCAGCATGGTCCGATCGAGGTAGAGAAGGGGGTCCAAACCATCCAGGGTGAGACGATCGATTCCAGTGGTGGCTACCTGTACATAACAATCATCCGGTTCGATATACCCCCACCAGGGCATCCCGGTCTGTCGACCGGAAAGTTTAACATGGAACCCACGCGTACTGAATGAAGAACCCGCACCATCGCCGGACAGGGAAAGCCGCATGGCGGGCGGGTCGAGACGAGCCCACTGCCGTGCCTCGTTGGGATCTGGAAACTCTTGGACACGCATATTGAGCAGCTGTATTAACAGCGTCTGCAAGGCGGTTTCATCAGCGCGACGCCGGACGGGCTCCGTCAACATCCATCCCTGGACCACGGAGCGTTCAAACGACAGTTTCCGATCTCCGATTTCAACCACACCCTGCATCACCGCTTCAAGTTGCAGGGGGAAAATCCGACGGTCACGCAACGCGTCGGGTGAAACGGCAAACACGTCAAGCAAGGCACGTTCCAGGGTAAAAACAGTGCCATGGTCACGCCGACAGGCATAGACCCATCGTCCCGTCTCATCGGTCGGTCGACCGAGAAGTATTTCACGTCCCACCGGATCGTCCTCGGCCCAGACCGTAATGCGAAGTTGCGCAGTCTGGGGAGTCAAGGCGTAGGGCTCGACACTAACGGCAGGCCGATCATCCAACCCAACCGGCAACCCGGACACAAGGGACGGGGTCAGGGGTGGATCCCATACAAAGGAAACCGCAGTTGCCCGATAAAGAGCCTCCAGGATCGTGTTGACGCGATTACGATCCGCTCGCGCGACCACGGGTTGCTGGAGGTTCCATTGGCCGGCACGTTGCATCAACTGCACAAACCCCCCATCCGGGCGGTGGACCTCCAGGCGGGTGGTGGCAGGCACGGACCCCCGCAAAACGAACCGGTCACGAATCGCATCCAGACTGTCCGGTAACACTTCCAGGATGTCCCGGCCCGTTGCGATGACATCGGACTCACCCACCACCCGGACATAGACCAGATCCGCCAGCGGAGCATCCATTCCAATTTCCAATTCCATGCGTGAATAGGGATCTCCAAGGACCAGCCGGGCACGCGGGCTGGACAAACCGAAGTGGCTCACGTCTAACTCACGTAAACGCCGCTGTGCGGAGGTAACGACCTCCTCCCTTCGCAACGTCGCCAGGATTGAGAGCATGCGCTCCACGTGCCCGGAATCCGCGGGTGTATCAACGGGCGTGCGTATCTGCCATCGGGCATTTCCCTGACGCACCATGCCAAGCTGGAATTGATCCCTATGGATCTCGATAAACCCGACCGTTTCCATCGGCATGCCGACCAGACGCTGCGCGGTATCGGCACGTTCATCCGTTGACATCCACCACTGCTCCGAGCACCAGGACAAGAAGGCCAGGATGAGTACGGCAAGCACCAAGCGCAAGGTTGTTCTTAAACGCATCATACACGCATCACCGGCGCCGCCGCGCCCACACCATGAGCCCCAGCAAAATCATGGCCAGGGGCCCGGAGCCCACCAGTACCAGTCCGGCAAGCCGGCGTTGATTCCGGTTCATTTCGAGTCGGATCCGGTGAGGTTCCTTGGGCGAGATGGCCAGCAAGACATCACGATCCACCAGCCAATTGACAACGTTTAGGAAAAAGTCCTCCGACCCGCCGACTCCGGTTGCCAGCGCGCCATTGGAAATGAAGGAAGAATCGCCGATTACCACCAGACGAGCCGGTCGTATCTGCACTTCAATACCGCTGATCGTTCCCCGTTCGATCGCGACGGCAATCGGAACCGGACCGGGACGGTCAACGCCCGCATCCAGCCGGGCAGGACTCTGGTCCAGGTTATTTTCAGACCAGCCACTGGCCGAAGAAGCAGCCAGGACCACGATCTGCGGTTTATCGGCTTCCGGCGTTGAATCGGCTGTCGTATCCGACCGGAGGTTGATCGAACGCGGCATATAGAACATGGTGGCAACCCGTTGCATCCGGCGCGTGATGGGATGGTCGCCATAGGCGGTCACAAACAACTCACGCCCACTGAGCGTCTGGGAAGGATCGACCACAACATCACGCGCCAACTCCACGCCCCATCGTTCCAGAAGCGTTTCAAGCCCGGTCGTGACAGCCGGATCCAGCATCAGACAAACCCGTCCGCTGCGATTCAAATACCCGGAAATTAAATCCGTTTCAACCCGTGACAAGCGGCGATCCGGACCCGCCACGACCAAGGCAGCACAATCATCGGGAACTTCCTGCCGAACCGCCATTGACAACAACTTGACATCAACGTTGTCCTGTTGAAGCACCTTCACAATACCCGAGTAACCCGTGTTTCTGTCATAATCATCGATATTGCGCTCGCCATGGCCCACCAGGAAATACACGGTGGGGCGCTTCATGAGCATGACACTTTGGATGGCGGAAGAAAACGACTGCTCCGCCTTGAAATTCAATCGTTCACGGGAGGGCCCGTGTTCGGTCAGTCGGTAATCAAAATCAGCGAGTGCCCGATCCGGCACATATTTCCGCCGGCCACCATAATCGAAGACAACGACATTCGGCGTCTCCACCGCATAGTGCTTGAGCAAGTCACGGGTCCGTGCCAGATCACGTTCCGGATCAATCCACTCGACACGGAAAGCATGCGGCCGGATTTTTTCCGCTTCATACTGATATTCGGACAACACCGCCCGGACCTCGTCGCTTAACGGATGATTTTTACGGAAAAATACCAGTACGGTCAATTCACCTTCGATGGAGGCCAGTAACGATCGCGTCTTATCGGAAAGGCGGTAATAGTCCGTACCCGACCAATCCCATCGGTGATAATGGCGTTGCGCGAGATGGTTGACAAGAAAAGTCAAAATCCCGGCCAATACAACCGCCAGCAAGACATTGACCGAGACGGCAAATCGCATGCCGCCGCTCATGGACGGCAACCGGAATGAACGACGGGGGCCCACACTCACAACCACCTCCTGGTTTCCAGGACCCGCACGGAAACAAACAACATCAAGACCGTCAGGGACAGGTATTGCACGATCAAGCGCGTATCAACCAGTCCACGGGCAAAACGTTCAAGGTGCGTCACAACCGCAAACCATTCCGCGTTCCGGTAAAACAGCGCGATCGGGCTCTGCTCCAGAAGGTGACCAAACAGTATCATCATCCAGAGCGCCGCAAAACACGAAAGGGCTGCTACAATCTGGTTGCGCGTAAACAGGGAAATCAGAGTTCCAACCGCTACAAACAATCCGGTCATCAGGATGGTCCCCACCCCACCCGCCAACCAGGCCCCCCAATCAACCACGGTAATTCCGGGACTCAACAACGCCAGGAAAAACAAATTGCCGGCAACCGGAGAGAGCACAACCAGGACAAACAGCATGGCGCCCGCATACTTGCCCAACACCACTTCCCATTCCGTCACGGGTGCCGTCATCAGGGGTTCCAGGGTTCCGGTACGGCGTTCCTCGGCAAATAATCGCATGCAAATCACGGTCACCAGCACCGGCGACCAGAGAAGGATTGCGGAATACAGCAGGATGTTCAGCGACTGCACCTCGCCTTCATGATATAAAACCGCCGCAAAAAACGTGAAGGAGGCAACCAGGTAGAACAACACCATGGTCACATAGGCCACCGGTGACAGGAAACAGGCCATGCATTCACGCCGCCAAAGTGTTAAAAACCGTCTCATGCCGAAGGGCCTCCTGCCGCGCGGAAATCCCGCGCATCATCCGCGGCATCATTGCGGGTAACCTGGACAAAAACATCTTCCAGGTTGGCACGCTCAACCCCCAGTTCACGCAGCCCCCAGGGATGACGTGACACCATCCGGTATATGTCCGGTCGGATATCCATATCCTTGGGACTCTCACAAACCCAACGCACCCAACCGTCCGGCAGATTGCCAGCTTCAACGCGAATCACTCCGGGGAGCAAAGCCAATTCAGCACGGACTGCATCCAACGGTCCATGAATTTCCGCCCGTATGCAGCGATTACCCTTCAATAAACCGGTCAGATTGGCCGGTGTATCCGAAGCTACTATCCGGCCCTGGTTGATGATCATGACCCGGTCACAAACCGTCTCCACTTCCGGCAGGATATGACTCGACAACAATACCGTATGCCGGGGAGCCAGGCTGCGAATCAGGTTGCGGATCATGCGGATCTGATTCGGGTCCAGCCCAATCGTCGGTTCATCCAGGATAACCAGATCCGGTTCATTTAACAGACTGTCGGCCAATCCGACACGCTGGCGGTACCCTTTGGAGAGGAAGCCGATTATCTTGCGTTGCACATCCACCAGACCACAGGATTCCATCAATTGGTCAAGCCGGACACGTAACGCCCGGCCGTATACCCCTTTGAGCGCACCCCTGAACCGGAGATACTCGATAACCCGCATGTCGGGATACAGGGCGACATTCTCCGGCAAATAACCGATTCTTGACCGTACCAGCAAAGAATCCCGCACCACGTCCAGACCGGCAACCCTGGCGGTTCCACTGGTTGGAGCCAGATATCCTGCCAGAATCCTGAGCGTGGTGGTTTTGCCTGCTCCGTTCGGCCCTAGGAAACCGACAATCTCCCCCCGGTTGACGGTAAAGGAGATCTTATCCAGCGCAACCAGCCCCGGATAACACCGGGCTAACTGCACCACCTCAACCATGGGACTATCGGGATCTGGACGATTCATCAGTAGATGATAATATGGGCGGTGGCTAAGAGCCGTCAAGGAAGGGCTTCATGCAATCAAAAATCGTTTCAGCACGTAATAATGGCATCCCCGGCCGTCTCACGGATGATGGTATCGACCCCTTTGAACGCGCCAAGGCCTACCCCCTGAACCATCCTCCCATCCGCCTGATACATGAATCAAGCACCCCATGGCCCGGACACTGGACCGAACGCCATTTCCAATGCATCTGGTTCGATTCACGCTGGAGACCGGAAAAGCTGGTCAACCACCACGGTGAAACCGTGCAGATTATTAATCTGGGAACCTGGAACCAGGAAGCCGGCCCTGACTTCCTGAACGCCACCCTGCGGGTCGACCCCGGCCATCGCATCCTCCACGGCGACGTGGAATTACATATCCACCCCGGGGACTGGACGCGCCATGCCCACCAGGATGACCCCCGTTACCGCAACCTGGTTGCACATGTCACCTATCATCCGGGAACCGTTCCGGCTTCCCAATTGCCTCCCGGGTGCATGCAAATCTCGCTCCATGATGCCTGGAATTCCCCACCCCCATTTGCCATCGCCGATATCGACATCGATGCCTACCCCCATCGCATCCTGAGGATTGAAGAACCGCCCTGCCGGCAAGCGCAACGCACACTCCCCCTGTCCCGCATGCAATCCCTGCTCGACGCTGCCGGGACAGAACGGATCCGTCGGAAAACCGAACGGATCGAGCTTCGCTTGCAGCACGAAGATCCCGATCAAGTCCTCTATGAAGAGTTGATGGCCGCTTTGGGGTATAAATGGAATTCACTCCCCTTCCGTCTGCTGGCGCGAACCGTTCCGCTGAACCGCCTGGCACAAACAGCCGGAACCGACCAACAGGCCGCCTACGCCATCCTGATGGGGGTTGGCGGCCTTCTCCCCAAACCAGAACGCACGACCTGGGATGATGAGACCCGGCGCTGGATACGCCGACTCTGGGACATTTGGTGGAAGCAGTCATCCCCATGGGAGGACCAACACCTCCCGCCCGACATCTGGCAGACAGCCGGCCAACGCCCACAGAATCATCCGGCACGCCGATTAGCCGTCATTCCGGCATGGTTTGATCATCCAGACCATCTTCGAACCGATCTGGTCAGCCTGGACACCCGCAACGCGCAAGAATGGATGCACCGCGTCGCTGGACGAATAACGGTTCAAGACCCTTCGAATTACTGGAATTCCCGTTTATCGACCGGGGGGCAACACCAAAGCAAACCGGTGGCAATCGTGGGACCGGATCGCGTTTCAGCCATTATAACCAATGTGATCGTTCCGTTCATCGCCGCGAGCGGAAAGCCCATTCACAACCTGCTGGATGCTTTGCCGGTCGAACAAACCGGCACGCCCATTCGTAATGTGTCGTCCGCCCTATGGGGACCGGACCTGCCCTCCCGCGCCATTGCCAGCGGACTTCATCAGCAGGGGTTGCTGCAGATTCATCACGACTGTTGCAGTTCAAACGGGACCGGTTGTCCGGATTGCCCGATTCCCGCATGGATAAAATCCGCCGGCTCAGCACCACCCGTCCAGCAGACATGATTCACGCATTGCCCGGCGCCCGTCATGCATCCTGTTGACGACACCGGATGAACATGCAATCATCCCGCCATCAAAAACCCGGAATATCCAATCACATGATTGCCGTTATTGATTATCGCGCAGGAAACCTCACCAGTGTCCGGCTGGCATTGGAATCACTCCAGGTCGATTCCGTCATCACCGATGATCCCGCCTGCATCCTGGAATCGGAACGGGTGATTTTCCCGGGGGTAGGCGCCATCGGAAGCGCCATGCAAAACCTGCAAGCCTTGAAGCTGGTTCCAACCATTCGCTCCGTGGTTCAAAAGGGTACCCCTTTTCTCGGCATCTGCCTGGGAACACAGATCATCTTCGAACGTTCCGAGGAAGACGGCGGTGTCGCTGGAATCGGTTTGTTGCCCGGATCCGTTCGCCGGTTCCAACCGTCAAACCGGGCCGACAAAGTGCCGCAGATTGGATGGAACCAGGTTCATCCGCTCCGCAATCACCCGGTGTTTCAAGGGATTGATGACCAAAGCGAATTCTATTTTGTCCACAGCTATTATCCATGCCCTGCCGATCCCGCAACGATCCTTGGCGAGACCGATTATGCCGGTGTCCGGTTTGCATCCGCCGTGGCAAGGGGGAATATTGTCGCCACCCAGTTCCACCCCGAAAAATCAGGGCGGACTGGTTTGCACTTGCTGAAGAATTTCCTCACCTGGAACGGGCGTCCGGAGTAACCACATGTTGACCCGCCGAATCATTCCCTGCCTCGACATCCGGAACCGGAAGGTGACCAAGGGTGTCCGTTTTCAAGGAAACGTCGATCTCGGCGATCCGGTGGAAATGGCCGCCCGCTACTATGAATCCGGTTGTGATGAACTGGTTTTTTATGACATTACGGCCTCGGCCGAAGGCCGCCCTATCGACATTGAAATGGTCCGGGAAGTTGCACGCGCCATCCGCATACCCTTTGCGGTCGGGGGTGGACTTTCAAATGTCGCGGACATGTCCCGCGTGTTGCTGGCCGGTGCGGAAAAGGTGTCGGTTAACTCGCTGGCCATCCGCAACCCGGACATTATACGGGATGGTGCACGTGCATTCGGATCCCAGTGCGTGGTACTGGGGATGGATCCGCTCGCGGTCCCGACAACGCGATGTCCAAGCGGCTACGAGATCACCTCGCACGGCTTTCGAAACCGGACCGGCATGGATGCCCTGGAATGGGCGTTACGTGCCGAACAATTGGGCGCCGGCGAAATCGTCGTCAATTCTGTCGATGCTGACGGGACACGCCAGGGCTTTGAAATTTCCCTGACACGCTTGATTGCCTCGCATGTTTCGATCCCGGTGGTTGCATCCGGAGGGGGTGGCACCCCCGACCACCTGGTCTCCGTATTCAGGGATGCCGGGGCTGATGCCGCCATCATCGCCGGCATGATCCATACCGGGGAATACACCATACCGGACATCAAGCAACACCTCGCACAAGCGGGCATCCCGGTACGGCAAAAATGGTGATAGCCCCGTACGGTTAACGGTTTAACGCACCCGACATCATCCCGGGACCGGCAGGATGGTCCGTACCGGAAACCACGATCAATTTCCCATGGTTTGAATCAGAACATCCGGCTGACCGTTGGAGAGGAATACTTTCATATCCACTTTTTCGAGGATGGCCTTGCGCTCATCCGCGGTAAGATCCGTCCGTAAAAGCGGGACCCGGACCTTCGTATCGTTTTCCAGAAGTATGCGCTTCGTAATGGTCGCATAACCCGGACGGCTGATGCTCAACGCATGATCGCCACGATATACTTCCATGCCGGTAAACGGTGTGGTTCCAACCAGGATTCCATCGATCTCCACCAACGCCGGATTGTCGGTGGTATCGACATCCAGTCGGACTTTGATCTTTTCGGTTGTCGTTTGCCAGCGATCGACCGCTTCAACCAACGTCGGAACCACCTTGGTCAAAGCCTGTTCCATCAACTTGATGACATCCTCTTCACCAATCTGCGTCTTGACAGCGTCGGTCTGCCGGACTTCACGTTCAGCGGTTGCATCGGTTACAGCGATCACCGATCCATCGATGGAGTCCAGGGCACGCACCGTTACCCGGACCGTCAAACGAACCAAGTCGGCGGAATATCCCCCTTGCGTGACCGTTTCACGCGCAGTTGAGAAGGTGGACAGGCTCCCGCTCAACACGGCGGCCACCCGCAACAACTGGGCGGCCTGAATTACCGCCGGTCGCTGCATCTTGTCCGCCAACTGGACCGGGGTAACCTGGTCCAGTTTGGCCAGAAAATCACGCCGATCCACCAGCGTGAACCCGGCCTGCCCGATCAACTGCTTGGCCAGCAGATCGGCGCCCTTGTGAGCCAGCATGCGCGTTTGCACTTGTCCGCCCAATGCAGCTTCCGGGCGGTCACCGGTGTCATCCTGGAAATCGAGAATTGCCACCCGAACCGGTGCGGCCCACATCGCACAGGGAATCAAAACACCGGCCAACAACAGGCTTGTCATATTTCGCATAAGCACCTCCCGTAATGCAAACAGACCGTAAACACGCATTCATACTACCAGATGACACGTTGAATGAAAATGTATTAATGGCTTCCCATGCCGCGCCGCGTCAGTCGCGTTTTGAGCAGGGACGGAGCCCTACCCGGCTCAAGTCGATGGGCTCAAATCCCAATTTCCAGGCCGGCGAATCCTTTGCCAACTTGAAATCCCGCTTATCCAGATTCCGGAATTTCGGATCGGCAACCACGGAATGTTGGTCCCGCCCCAGCTTCTGCCATTGTTTCAACGAATAACGTTTCCCCTTGATATCAAAGAACACCGTTCCACGGGTTGCATGGAACAGGTTCAAATCACTGTGAATCCGTGCGGACTCATCCTCCGCGGCATGATGCGAACGAAAGATCGGTTCCCCGCGGCTGACCATGATATTGCGGAACCAGTGCAAACCACGATGGGGTTCCTTGCGACTGTATATGGCCACGGATTCACCACCGAACACCCAGATATTGTTCCGCACGATGTTTTCACGGCCATAATGCTGATGGAACGGCTGCCGATCGGCATCATAACATATATTGTGCTCAATCAGCAGATGACTGGACCCTTCGTCGGGATAAATACACCAGCCTCCGTAATGGGCGGATGTCACGTCATGGATGAGGTTGTTGCGGATAACCGTTCCGGGTTGAACGCCCAGGGTATAAATGCCTCCCATATCCGACAGAAGTTTATGTCCGATGTCATGGATATGGTTAAAGGCGATCAGGTTGTCACGGCTGACGTTCTCCTGGTATCCCCACTCCCACCCGCACGACACACCACTGTAAAAAAGGTCATAAATATGATTATGGCAGATTGACACGTTGTGGGCGTTCATGCACAGCACACCGACCGCACTGTGGAACACACGGCCGGCCCGTGTTATCACATTGTCCGTTATGCAATGATGACCAGTCTGTCGGATCGCAACGGAAGGATCACGCGCCGCAGCACCGTTGATCTTAACCCCGCCAGCCCCCAGATCACGCAGGGTATTCCCGACCAGACGTATGCCATGACAGGCATCTCCAATCTCGACGCCGTACCATCCCGCATGTTGGATCGTGCAGTTCTCAACCGCACAGAAGCGTGCGCCTTCGAACACCAGCACGCCCGGCACATCACAGGCCGCCTGTGCAGCAGCCGCCTTATTGCCACGCCCATGTCGACGACTGTGCGACGCCCCCCCTTCCGAACGTATCAGGGAAGCCCCGTCGGTTGAATTCGGATGCCGCCAATCCGCATGGGCAAAGGTGATGCCTTCAAACCGCAGATGCTCGATGTAGGCTTTTTCTTCCGGCTTGCCGAGACACACCAACAATTGCAGAATACGCGGAGCATAGACCGGTGTATTGGCGGGGGTTTCCCCTTTTCGCGGCAGGTAATAAAGGCGCCCTTCCTTGCGGTCCAGATACCATTCCCCGGGATCGGTCAGCGCCTCAAACACGTTATCCACGTAATAATCGGCCAGTTCCTTTCCCCACTTCCCGACCAGGGCGGTACAACTTGGACGCTGCATAGTTACCCGGTTGGTGCGCGCATCAAAACCGGATATGGGGGACCGTTCTTCAACCCAGAAATGCAGGTAAACGATCTCGGCGTCCGTTAAATTCCGGAAAGGTTTTACATCACCGGGCCTGGCGATGAATTCGGTCTGGCCACCCCCACCCCAGCCGGCCGGTAATGTCATGCCCGGAACATCCTGCATGCGGAACAATCCCTTCTTGGGTAAACGCGGGCGTTCCGCGCGTCTGCCTCCGACAAACAACTGCCGGAAATACCACGAACCGGCGGCGACTTCAGGCAAGGTTGCCATCCAGGCCGTTCGGCCGTTGATCGTCGTGGTTTTCCATTCCGTGATGCGTTCGCCGCCGGAAATAACCGGTTTTTCCTTTTTATAGGGCCGAAAAGTTATGGGCCAGGAATCTTCCGGGCCGAAAACGAGGGGGGCTTTCAAGAAATAATCACCCCCACGCAGAAAGACGGTTACCGGCTCGCTCAAGACACGATTAACCGATCGCACATCCGGATGGTAGTTCCTCCCGGATTTCATGATTCTCAAACGTTTCTGGACCTCGGAAAGGCTGGCCAGGGGTCCGTCGTTCTTTTCAGGGTTCGGAGCGGGAAACCGCCCGGACCATTGGTCATTTCCGTTGGGGGAAACGTAGATATCCATAAAAAGTCCTCCTCAGTGAACGGTCACCTGAAACACGGCTCAAACGCATACAACCTTTGAAGTTCCCTTCGGAAATGTCAAGCACCGCACCACGTCAACCGTTGTGCGGTCACTGGCCACGTCCTGTTTTTTTATATTTTTACAAGCCCCGTATTTACACTTGCAGAGGTTGCCCGTTTTCCTGATACTCTAGTCGGTCGGACGTTTGTTTTCAGGTACTGGCGTGTCGGGAGGCGATGTATGGGGAACACCCAACAACGGCCCGGGGAGTCAGAACGCAATCTGGAAGCACTGCAAGCCGCGCTACGGGAGCGTGAGACGGAGTGCCGGAACAACCGAACGGCCATTGAAGCCTTGCATCACCTCTCCACCCGTTACGAAGCCCTGCTTGAACAGGTTCCGAATCTGGTCGTGGAAACAAACTTCGCCGGCACGTGCATCCTCGCCAACCAAACCGCCATTCAATTCTTTGGTTCAACCATAATCGGAAGAAAGCTGGATCTTAAAACCGGTTCA
>MHBQ01000100.1:11618-33767 GCA_001803315.1 Lentisphaerae bacterium RIFOXYC12_FULL_60_16 | reverse complement strand
CCTCTATTTGCAGGAAAAGGGGTTCCGCGTGATGGGGGCCACCTGGCATACGCCGGGTAACATCCGGGACTGGGCGCAATTTGCCGTGGCCCATTCCATGGAAGGCATGATGCACACCACATGGACCCTGCCCACGATGCGGGATATCAACATGGTGTGTACGTTGCTGGCAGGCCGTTATTTCCAGGATCCGGATGCGCCATCGGCCGATCAACTCATTCCGGAAGCCGAGGCATTGGGCCTGGCGCTGGTGAACGCCTGACCGGAACGGCATTGCAACCGGAACCGGACCGGAATATAAGACCCGGTTTTGTGTTGGATGTGGTGCCAATTAACCAGAGGGAGGCTGCGCGATGATGCGTTTCAAGGGGAATGTGTGCCGGTTCGGGTTGATGATGCTGTTGGTGGCGACCGGGACGCTGGCGGATGTGAAGTTGCCGGCGATATTCGGCGATCACATGGTGTTGCAGGCAGGACAGCCGATTGCCATTTGGGGCATGGCGGCGGCGGGAGAATCCGTCACCGTCGCGTTGGGTTCCGACAAGGCAACGGCCACAGCGGGAACTGATGGAGGCTGGAAAGTCAGTCTGCCGGCACGTCAATCCGGGACGGATCTTGTTCTGAAAATTACCGGCAAGAATGTTGTGGAAATCAAGGATGTGGTGGTGGGTGAAGTCTGGGTCTGTTCCGGGCAATCGAACATGGCCATGTTGCTCAAAGGCTGTCAGGACGGGGTTCGCGATAGCCAGGGCGCCAACTTCCCCATGATCCGTACTTTTGATGTAAGCCGTGAAGTGAATGCCCTGCCGCAGTCTGATTTCAAGGGTGACTGGACGGTATGCAGCCCGGAAACTGCGGCCGATTTCTCCGCAGTGGCGTTTTATTTCGGCCGCGATCTGCACAGTGAATTGAAGGTTCCCGTGGGTTTGATCAACTCCTCCTGGGCCGGGACCCGTATCGAGCCCTGGACGGCGTTCGACTCGCTGAAACTTATCCCCGGGTTCGAGGCGGAAATAGCCAAGCTTGAGCCCTTACGGCGCGGGGATGATGTTTTGTGGAAGGAATACCGGGATGCCATGGCCAGGAAGGAACAGGCATTGGCCGAGGTTGCCGCAATCGAAACCAACGAGGTGTTGCATCGGCAGATGGCAGCCCCTGATCTGGATGTTTCTGCCTGGCCAGAGATGAATATCCCGGAACAATGGGAAAAAGCGGGGTTGCCCGATTTCGATGGCTTGGTCTGGTTCCGCAAGGAGGTGGAACTCCCCGCCGGCTGGGCTGGCAAGGACCTGGTGTTGAAACTCGGACCGGTGGATGAAATGGATTCCGCCTGGTTCAATGAGGCGCGGGTGGGAGGAGAAGGCGATTTCAGCAAGATGATCGTCAAGTTCTGGGAGATCCCGAGGGTTTACCGCATTCCCGGTGCGGCGGTGAAAGCCGGACGGAACACCTTGATGGTGCGGGTTATCGACACCGGCTGGGCCGGTGGCATCTGGGGTGCGGCTCCGGCTGACATGTACCTGGCACCGGCGGACAACGATGCCGACCGGGTTTCCGTGGCCGGTTCCTGGCGTTATCAGGTCGGGCCGAAGTTGATGGGGAACGCCAAGGCGCCGGTAAACGCCACGACGCCGACCGCCTTGTACAATGCCATGATCCACCCCATGATCAATTATGCCATCCGGGGTGCCATCTGGTACCAGGGGGAATCGAACGTCACGGAGAAGGACCTGTATACGCACAAAAAACGGGCGTTGATTGACAGTTGGCGCAAGGCCTGGAACGTGGGCGAGTTCCCGTTCCTGTTTGTCCAGCTGGCGCCGTTTGACTATGCCCATACCAACCAGTTTGTGCTGCCGGAGCTCTGGAATGCCCAGCGTGAAGCGCTGGCCATTCCGAACACCGGCATGGCGATTATCACCGACCTGGGCAACCTGCGGGACATTCACCCGCGGCGCAAACGGGAAGTCGGCGCACGCCTGGCGTTGTGGGCGCTGGCGAAAACCTACGGGCGTGACCAGTTGGTATATTCCGGCCCGCTGGTGAAGTCAGCGGTTCGCGACGGTTCCAAAGTGAAGGTTACCTTTGACCATGTCGGCAGCGGACTGGTGGCACGGGAAGGGGACGCGATGTCCTGGTTTGAACTGGCGGGGACGAATGGTGTTTTTGCGCGGGCCCAGGCCGTTATCCAGGGGGCGGATGTGGTGGTGTCGGCCGGGACCGTGGTGGAACCCGTACAGGTCCGCTACGGGTGGGCCGAGGAAGCCGAGGTTGAGCTTACCAATATGGAAGGAATGCCCGCTTCGCCTTTCTGCGTCGACGTGCATTGATGGTGTTGCCTGGTAAACGGCGGTCGGAGCCTGTCTCCGGCCGCCGTTTTTTTGTGCCGGAAAAAGATTGCCGGAAACCCGGAATCGCACTAAAGTCGACGATGAAGGGAGATTTTTATGAAAACCACACGAGCTGGCCGTGCAACATGGCAGGATGGCAAGTTGCAGATGTCCGCGATGATTGATGTGGTCTTCCTGCTGCTTACGTTCTTCGTCTTTACGATTGTCCCACAGGACCTGGAGTCACATCTCGATGTGTTGCGTCCCCGCTTGCAGGGGTCGACGGACAACCCGACGATCCTGCGGGTCAATGTGCATGCGGACCGCTTGGAACTCAATGGCCGGTCCATGACCCGTGACGGGGTGGATCGTTTCCTGGAACGGTTGGGCTCCATGAGCCGGATGGCCACGGTGGTGATCACCTGTGACGGCAATTCGGCCCATGGGGGACTGGTGGGGGTGTTGGACCTGTGCGCCAAGCACGGGTTCGCGAATATTTCCCTGGCCAGCCGGTGAGGCGCTCCGTGTGCCCCACCGGTTATTGATGTCCCGGTTACGGTTGGTTTCCGTATCCTACGGGTTGATCTTTTTGAAATGGGGCAGGTAGTCCCGATTCTGGCGGAACATGGCCTGTGTCATTTTCCGGGCTTCCGCCAGGGACAGTTTGGCGGCGGTCAGGGGGTCATGGGCGATTGCCTGGTAAACCTTGCCGGCGTCACCGGTCAGGCATCCGTCCACGGTCAGCATCTCGATCTGGGCGCTGAGTCCTGTCAGGATGGCGCATTGGGGCGGGAGTGCGCCGGCAAAGATGGGTTGAAGACCCTTGTGCGAAGCCAGCACCGGGACCTCGACGCAGGCACCCTGGGGCAGGTTGGTGACCAATCCCGTATTGGGCACGTTGCCGTTGAATTCGAACGGTACGCCGCCGAGGCGGGCATTGATGATCGAGGCGGCATATTCATGACCGCGTGCCAGCGAGATCGGGGCATCCTGGGCCAGCCATTCCTTGACGCCTTTTTTCCAGGATTTATCGGTTTTCCGGTAATGGTCGAGAATATAGGCATACCGGCCGGGATTCCATCCGGTTCCGGTGGTGCAATACTGGCGTATCAGGTCCGGCCGCTTGCGGAACCACCAGTTGTATTCGGAGTTGTGGCCGCTGGACTCGGTCACGTAATAACCGAGCGACAGGAACATTTCATTGCGGACCAGTTCATGGTTATAGACTTTCCGGTCCGTGGCCACCCGTTTGCGGAGGATTGGGTAGAGATCCTTGCCCTTGTAGGCGAAGCGGGTAAACCAGGCCATGTGGTTGATGCCGGCGCAGACGTAGTCCAGTTGCGGGAGTTCATCCGGTTTCCATTTGACGCCGGCCCAATTGGCCAGCATGTAGGCGGTTCCCTGAACGCTGTGACAGAGTCCGGAGATCTGGATTTCGGGATATTCCCGTTGCATGGCGTGGCATAGCATGGCCATGGGGTTGGTGTAGTTCAGCAGGATGGCCTTGGGACAGAGTTCCCGCATGTCCTTGCAGATGTCCAGCATGGTGGGGATGGTGCGGAGTGCCCGGAAGATACCGCTGGGACCCCGGGTATCGCCCACATTGGTATCGATGCCGAACCGTTTTGGAATCAGGATGTCATGCTGCCAGACTTTGGTGGCGCCGCACAGGATGGTGACCAGGACCGCGTCGGCGTTCTTCATGACGTCGCGGCGGTTGGTGGTTGCCCGGACGGTGGCCGGATATTTGCCCATGGCGATGATTTTCTCGCAGGCCTGCTTGGCGAATGCCAGGCGCTCGCGGTTGATGTCCACCAGCATGATTTCCGCATCGCGGAGGGTGGGGAAGGTGAGCATGTCCCGAACCAGACCCCGCGTGAATCCCAGACTGCCTGCGCCGATGAATACGATCCTGGCCATGATGTCAACCCTTTCCCGGCGTCAGCCGGTTTGCTGGTGCCTGTAAAAACCTTATGACCGTGGGGCATTAAAGAATCCATGGAACAAAGTCAAATGCAATTCCGTATTGCATTGAGTGGACTGAATGCCTACCGTGGACTAGGATTTTGGTTGAAGCGCAGTCGTGGGAGGCGGCCATGGCAAAGAAACCCTTACGCATTTACAAGTCATCCGGGTCGGGAACTCCGGCATCGCGTCCGGCCCCTCGTCTGGTGGTGCCACCGGCTCCGGCCGTCCGTTCGGCGATTCCGGTCTACCGTGACAGCACCAACCAGGACCAGTTGACCATCACCCAGCAGGTTTATGAACATCCGGAGGTTCATCGGGCCCGGTCCCGTGAGGCGGCCAATTCCCGATATGAAGAGCTGTTGCACAGCATCTACGATGCGGTTGCCATCACGGATTTGAATGGTGTGATCCGCGAAGTGAATGCCCGGGCCGAGCATGTGTTTGGCCGGGAACGTGATTCGATGATCCAGAAGAACATCACCCAGTTGATTGCCGGGGCGGATGAGGAATTGCTGAAGGTGGTCCGCCAGAACGTCAATAACCGTCGATTCACCATCTTGGAAGCGGTTTGCCTGCGTGAGGACGGGTCGCGTTTTTTTGCCGAGATCGTGGTGAACCGGCTGCGCAGCGAGGAACAGCGCAGCCTGTGTTTCATGTTCCGTGACATCAGCGAGCGGAAAAAGGCGGAATCCGAACTGGTCAACGTCAATGACCAGCTGCTGGAGGCGGAAAAGATCCAGGTGCGCCTCGACACGATCTCGACCCTCTGGTACGAATTGAACAATCCCCTGCAGATCCTGACCTGCATGGCGGAACTCGACCGGAATCCGGAATATAAACGGCAGCTGGCCCGCATCGTGGGTGTGCTGGAACAACTCCGTGAGCAGAGTTCGCTGGATCCCATTGTGGATGACAACGGGGAATCGCGATATCCGCTGGCAACCGAGCCGGAATTGAATGCCTGCGCCGCCGATCACCTGATGGTGGTGGATGATGAGGCCGTGTTGCGTGATATTTTCGCGACCTCCCTGCGGACGGAATTTCCCTACCTGACCGTCGATGCCGCCGGTAATGGCGAAGAGGCCCTGGACCGGTTCCGGTCGGGACGGCACGGGCTGATTGTCCTGGATGTTTCGATGCCGGTGATGAGTGGTGAGGAGGCTTATGCGCAGATCGCCCGGTATTGCGAAGCGAATCGCCTGAAGATCCCGCGGGTTATTTTCTGCACGGGGTTTGTCCTGTCGGACAGCCTCAAGGCCACGATTGGTGACGGGAGTGTTCATGTCTGTCTTCAGAAGCCGCTGACCATGACGGAACTGGTGGAAGCGGTTCGATCCCGACTGGCCGGTCCGTCGGAAGGTGAGGCCCGTTAACGTGCCGGGAGGGGGTGGACCGTGGCCGAATCGGAAATAATCGTTTTGCGGGTCATCGAGGGTCCCGATCAAGGCCGTTGTTTTCCCGTATCCGACACGTGTTTTGGTGGTGGGCAGGCGCAATGTCTGGTGCAACTTTCCGACCCGGCGGTGGCGGGTATCCATTTCCGTCTGACCCGTCGGGGCGATTCCTTTACCCTGACCGACCTGACGACGAATCCGGATGTCCGGGTCAATGACCGGGTGGTCAAGTCGCGTAAACTTTCCGTGGGCGACAGGATTTCCGTCGGAGCCACAGTGCTGGTGGTTGAGGCGTCGTCGTCCCCGGTGGTTGAATCCGGGGAAACACCGGATATCAAGGTGTTGGGGACCCGGACCATGCCCATCCAGGTGATGGAGCCTGAACCGGCCGTGAAAGCGGACCCGGTTCCGCCGGCGGAACCCAGGCGGCCGTCATCGCCGAAAAAGGAAATACGCCTGCGGGCGGTTTCAACCCCCGTGGCGGACCCGATTCCCGGCCCGGCACCGGCGGGATCGGGATACGGGTGGATCATTGCCCTGGTGATGCTGGTGATTGTCGGCGCCGTGGGCATGATCCTCCGCGACATCAAGGGCCGTGATGACATCCGCAAGGCCGTGGCCGCAGCGTCTGCCTATGCCACCTCCCATCCGGACGATGTGGAGGGCATCATTCGCCGGTACGAGTCGGTACGGGACCGGGCGGGAAGCCGGTATGCGGAAACGGCCCGGTTCATCGAATCGGAAATTGTCCGGTTGCAGCAGCAGAAACAACAGTCCGGGGAACTTTATGTGCGCCAGTTGGCGGAAATGGATGCCGGGGCGGATGAACACCGCAACCAGCACCGGTACGATGAGGCGGTTGCCGTGTATGAAAATCCGCCGGCGGGCATGGACCGGAAACGGGTGCTGGAATCGCGAAAGACCCTGCTGGCCGCCATTCGTGATGAGCAGCAAGCCTATCGCAAGGAGCAGACGGATCTCCAGCAACGTCGTTTGGAAGAGCAACGGGTCCAGCAGCAGGCGCTGGCCGGTGTCCGACTGAACGACATGATCCGGCAGGTGACGGATGCTTTGGTTGCCAATCAATCCACGGATGCTGCCCGTCTGCTTGCATCCGCTCTGACGGACCCGATGCTGAATTCGGCAACCTCGCGTATCGACCAGGCCCTGGGGCAGATACGGATACTGGAGGCCATCGACCGGACGGTTCGTAACGCCGTGACGGGGGGTCAGTCGGATTATGAGCCCGATCTCAAGCAGGCGCCGCCGCTGGTCCGTGCGATATATGCCCTGCGCCTGGGCGATGTCTGGCTGGCGAAGACACACCTTAAGGATATGGGTGACCATCTGCTCAAGGGCTCGCTGGATGAACTTGCCCAGGTTCCGGATGCGCAGGCCGCCGCTGAACAGGCGGCAATCCGGGATCTTGCCGGGGCGTGGAGCCTGGTGGCAAGGGGTCCGGTGCGCCGCATCCCCGCCCCGGACGTGTGTGTTGAGCAATTCACGGCATTTGCCGGAGGTGAACCCGCTGAAACCGTCCAGGTTGCCGCGCGTACCGTGCGCGATGTGGCGCATCGGCATGCCGGTACCCGGGTGGCTCAATTGTACGCTCCGTTGTTCAGCGCGGTGGCGGTCTGGAGTACGCCGGTGTGGAACCCGTCGCGCGCCTTGGCGGCGATGGGAGGTGTCCGGATTATTCACCGGGATGGTAAAACCTGTTTCGCCGAGATTGCCCAGTTGCCTGCCGGCGATACGGTCCGGGTCGGGTTTTTCATTCCGGAAACGATCTTTCTCGAACCGTCCGGCGGGGAGCCGGTCGCCGTATGGGGACGCATGGCCGCCGTCGTTCCCTGCAAACCATTGGCTGACCGGCAGATCGCCTTCACGATTGAACCCACCGGTGATTGGTTGCCCCCGGCCACCGGCGATTACGTGTTCGTGGATCAGGCCATCCCGGAAGGTCCCCGCCTGTTGATACGGCCGAACCAGACGGTTCTGTACGGGGCGGATTTTGAATCGGGACGGGGGCCGGAATGGCTTGACCGGGTGGAAACACGGGTGGAGGGTGGTTGCCTGCTGATTGAATCGGACCGTGACTTGCGGGGGGGCGTTGCGGCTTCCCTCGATAGCGCGGATGTTCTGCTGAAGCTGGCCATGGGGCGTGAACCGGTCCGGGTTTCGGCGGCGATCCGCATTCAACCGTCCCAGACCGTCAGCATCAAGGTGGGCCGCATCCGTTTGCGGCTGGGTGGACGGGAGGATCTACAGGGCATCTATGTGGCGGGTCGGCCGGTCCAGATGATCCCCCCGGTTCGTCAGGTGCCGGGCAAGCAGACGATGGTGATGCTGGAACGCAACGGCCCCCTGTTGCGATGGAGCGTGGATGGTGCGGCGGCGGAGTGCGCGGTGGGGTGGCTGGCGGGTAATGAAAGTCTGGCCAGTATCGGCTTTTCCGGCGATGGCAAATGGGAACTCGATAACGTGGTGGTTGAGAAAGTATCGCGTGGCTTCGACGCGTCCCTCCAGGCGGTGAGTGTGGACCAGATGGATGTGCTGGTTGCACCGGGCCGCGATACCGCCTGGATGTCGGTTCGCCCGGATACCCCGGTATTCTTTTTCTCGGTTCCGGAGGGAACGGGATCCGTCAAGCGGGCCGGATCTGCAAAAGTGGTCCGTCCCCTGGGGGACTGGATCCATTGCCGGCTGGATGCGGGAGCCCGGCCGGATGCCGGGGTCCGGGTCTCCCTGTCGCCGGATTACCCGGTGACGGATGGGGCGAACCGCGGTGTCCAGGAGGCGGCCGGAACTGAACGGCTGGCGGATAATGAAACGGTGCTGGGCATGATCGAGCGTGTCCAGGGGGACGTGGCCGAGATACGCCTGGATACCCTGCGATCGCTTCCGGCACGGGGATTCATGGGGGTTGCCCGTGAACCCGTGATGCATCCGTACCAGGGTGAGGTGATGAATTTGACCTGGGGCCGTTCGGCAAGTTGCGAATTCCGGCAGGATGGCTTGCGGATGACGGTGATGTTGCCAGCCGGCATGGGGTCGATCCTGGAGGCGAATCGCCCGGTGGTTTTCAGCCGGAACATGGTTCCCGAGAATCGACGCATGGATCCGGTTGGCTGGATGCGGGAGTTTGTGCCGTCCGGTGTGGCGCGTAAGCAGACGTTCTGGGCTGTCATGAACACGGTCTGGACCGAGACGAAGGACGGGTTGCGTGGCAAAGCCGGGGCCCTGATGCCGGTCCTGGAAATGGCGGAAGGCGTTTCCGGCAATGTGCAGTATGATGTGGACGTGGGAATCGAGCTTGAGGCCGGAAAGCCCCAGGATCCGCGTAGCGACACACCCTGGTTGCGGGATCTTATGGTGGTCTTGAAGTTCCCGGGCATCGGGTCGAGCGTCACGATTGCCCTGGGGGTGACCGGCAGCGGACGGGTTGCCGTGACCGGAAACGGTGTCCGGGTGTTTTCAGACGGAACCTCGCTGGTGTGCCCGGCACGTTTGCCGGGCGACTCGACGGTGACGGTGGATGCCGGATGGCCGGACGGTGCTCCGGCACTTGCGCCGGGTGGTTTGTACCGGGTGCGGATACGCAAAACGGGTGATCACCTGGCGGTCATGGTGAACGGCAAGCGGGTGGTGCTGGCGCAAATCAAGGGCATGGATGGTGTCTACACGGTCCTGGCGCTGGCGGCTCCGCAGGGTGGCCTGCGTATTGCGCGGGTGCGGGCGCGCGAGATCCCCCTGTCGGTTCCGGTTCCCGACACCGAACCGGCTACGGGTTATGCCGGTTATGTGCTGGCGTCCGGCGGGAACCATGTGCTGGTTGATGCCGATACACAGGGTCTGGCAATGAGCCGCAAATTCAGCCTGATGTCGGTGGGCAATGTGGTGAAAGGCGAACAATCGCTGACCGTGATGTTGAAACGGGTTGGAAGCGGCACCGTGGTCGAACAGGGACCTTTGACGGCCCGCCTGATGCTCAATGAGGGTGGTGAGGCCATAAAGCCGGGTTTGAAACTCATGTCGGGCACGGTTCCGGTGGAACTGATGTTGACCGGCCAACGGTTGATGAACCTTCAGGAAGGCCTGTAGGTCGGATCATGGAAATCAAGATATGCGGCATGACCAACCGGGATGATGTCCGGTTGGCGATGGACCTGGGCGTTGATTATGTCGGGTTTGTACTGTATCCGCCATCCCCGCGCGCCGTGACCGCCCTGGAACTGGTCCGCCTGGTTGACCAGCTTCCTTCCGGGCTTAAACGGGTGGGCGTTTTTGTCAATGCCATGCGGTCGGAAGTGGAACAAGTGGCCGCCGATGCCGGCCTGTATGCCGTCCAACTCCACGGGGATGAGGATCCGGTTGCCTTTGAAGGGTTTCCGGGTCTTGTCTGGCGGGCCGTGCGTCTGGCGACGGGATCGGCGCCGGTGCCGGATCCTGCCGGTTGGAAGGCCCACCGGTACGTCGTGGATGCTGCCGTGGTCGGCCGGTATGGGGGCACGGGTGTGCGGGTGGATGACGCGTCGGCATGTGCGTTGGCCTCACGTTTTCCGATTCTGTTGGCTGGCGGACTGACGCCGGACAATGTACAGGCGGCAATCCGGATGGTACGGCCCCTGGGTGTCGATGTGGCCGGCGGGGTTGAGCAATGCCCCGGGCGGAAGGACCCGGACCGCCTGCGCCGGTTTGTCGAGGCGGTGAGAAACATTGACAAGACGGCCGGTGCTGTGGATGGATGATGCGTGATTTGGAGGCTGGAGTGAATGATGCAGTTTAATCCGGATAACAGGGGTCACTTCGGGGTGTTTGGGGGACGATATGTCGCGGAAACGCTGATGCCGGCCCTGCTTGAACTGGAACAGGTCTACCGGGATGCCGCCCGCGATCCGGCGTTCCGTGCCGAATATGAACGGTTGCTCCGCGATTACGTGGGGCGTCCGTCTCCGTTATACCATGCGGAACGATTATCCGCGGTGTATGGCGCCAAGGTGTACCTCAAGCGCGAGGATTTGAACCATACCGGCGCCCACAAGGTGAACAACACGCTGGGCCAGGCACTGCTCGCACGGCGAATGGGCAAGCGGCGCCTGATGGCGGAAACCGGGGCCGGACAGCATGGGGTGGCCACGGCCACCATGGCGGCCCGTTTCGGTATGGAGTGCGTCGTGTATATGGGTGAGGAGGACATCCGTCGCCAGGCGCCCAATGTCCAGCGCATGCGCCTGCTCGGGGCCGAGGTGGTCTGCGTAACCAGCGGAACCCGCACGCTGAAGGATGCCATGAGCGAAGCCATGCGCGCCTGGGTTTCGGAGGTGCGCAACACCTTCTACGTGATCGGTACGGTTGCGGGTCCCCACCCGTACCCCGAGATGGTGCGGGATTTTCAGCGCGTGATCGGCGATGAGACCCGCCGTCAGATTCTGGACATGGAAGGCCGATTGCCGGACATGGTGCTGGCCTGTGTCGGCGGGGGGAGCAATGCCGCCGGGATGTTTACCGCTTTTCTTGACGACACGAACGTACGCCTGGTCGGCGTGGAGGCCGGCGGGTTGGGCCTTGAGACGGGCAAACATGCCGCCAGTATCGCGGCGGGGCAGGTCGGCATCCTCCATGGAAGCCGGACCTATGTCCTGCAGGAACCCAATGGCCAGATCCTCAATGCCCATTCCGTCAGTGCCGGGCTTGATTATCCGGGCGTAGGGCCCCAGTTGGCCTTGTGGGCGGATGCGCACCGCGTCGAGTATGCGCCCATCACGGACCGGGAGGCGATGGCGGCCTTTCATGAATTGTCCCGATTGGAAGGGATCCTGCCGGCGTTGGAATCCGCGCATGCGGTGGCGGAAGCACGTAAACGGGCGTCCGCGTTGGGGCCGGAGGGAATGATGGTAGTCAACCTGTCGGGCCGGGGTGACAAGGATCTGGATACGGTATTGAATTATGAACCGATTTGAACAGCTATTCGAGAAGGTCCGCAAGGAGTCGCGCAAGGCCCTGGTGGGGTACCTGACCGCCGGCGATCCGGATGATGCCGCGAGCCTGGAGGTGTTGCGCACCGCCGTCCGTTCAGGCGTGGACATCCTGGAGATCGGTGTGCCGTTTTCCGATCCAACGGCGGATGGCCCGGTGATCCAGGCAGCCGCCTGCCGGGCCCTGGCGAATGGTTTCGATCTGCGCCGTATCCTTGCCATGGTGTCTGCCTTGCGCCGTGAGACCGAGGTGCCGGTGGTGCTGTTCGGTTATGCCAACCCGTTTTACCGGTTCGGCTATGATGCGCTGTGTTCGGAAGCCCGGGCCGCCGGAGTCGACGGCCTGCTGGTCGTCGATATGCCCCTGGAGGAGTCCGATGAATTCCGGGCTGCGGCGGGCCGTGAAGGATTGTGCTGGATCCCCCTGATTGCGCCGACCACCCCGCCGGAGCGCGCCCGGGCCATCCTGGAAGTGGCCGGCGGGTTTGTCTATTACATCATGGTCACCGGGGTGACCGGGGAACGCCACGAGATGGCGGCGGATGTTGCGGAACAGGTCCGGGCAATCCGCCGGCTGACCCCGTTGCCCATTGCCGTGGGGTTTGGCGTCAGCAACGGGGCACAGGCCCGGCAGGCGGGGAAATCGGCTGATGCGGTGGTGGTGGGCAGTGCCCTGGTACGGGCGGCCCATGACGGCAAACTGGAACCGTTGGTGCGCGAGCTCCGCTCCGCGTTGACGAACTGAACGGGGTGGATCGTGCAGGATATTCGAGTTCAGCGTACGGCGGACCTGTTGGTCAGGTATTCCATTGCGGCACGACCGCGCCAGGTGGTCAGCGTGGGAGGCGGTATGCAGGCCGAGCCGCTGATTACCGCAGTTTATGAGTCCCTGTTGAAGGCCGGTGCCTGTCCGGTGGTCCAGATGATGCCCGATGGCCTCATGGAACGTTTTTTCCGGTTGGGTCACGCCCATCATTTCGACCGTCTGACGGCGTATGACCGCGCCGCGGCCCGGACGATCGATGCCCGGATCCGCATCCTCTCGCAGTCCAATACCAGGGAACTGGCGGGGATCGATCCAACCCGGCAGACCCGTCATGCCCGGGCTGCCCGCCCGTTGATGAACGCGCTGTTGAAGAAACCGTGGGTGTTGACCCTGTTTCCGACCGCGGCTTACGCGCAGGACGCCGGCATGAGCGTGCGGGCTTTTGAGGACTTCGTGTATGCCACCCTATGGGCGGATGAGCCGGACCCGGTACGGGCCTGGCAAAAGCTGAGCCGGGAACAGGATAAGTTGGTGTCCCGTCTGCGGGGTGCCAACCGGATCCATATCGTGGGCCCCGGAACGGATCTGCACCTGTCCGTGAAAGGACGCCGTTTCATCAATTCCGACGGACACCACAACCTGCCCAGCGGGGAAGTGTTCACCGGGCCGGTTGAGGATTCCGTGGAAGGGGTCATCACGTATGATTTTCCGGTTTGCACCGGAGGCCGGGAGATTGACGGTATCTGCCTGGTGTTCAGGGGGGGACGGGTGGTCGAGTCGTCCGCCACCAAGGGTGAGGATTACCTCCGGGCCATGCTTCGGACGGATCCCGGTGCCATCCGGCTGGGCGAACTCGGGATCGGGACCAATCGCCGGATTCAGCAGTTCACGCGCAACATCCTGTTCGATGAGAAGATGGGTGGCACCATTCACCTGGCGCTGGGCAACAGTTACCCGGAGACCGGGGGCCGTAACCGTTCCGCCGTGCATTGGGATATGATCAAGGACTTGCGCAAGGGCGGGGCGTTGTACGTGGACGGCAAGGTGTTCCAGAAAGACGGCCGCTTCCGGTAGCCGGGTTGCGGATCGGGGATGACCGGAATCCGCGAGGCGCTTGCCGGTGTGACGGAACCTGACTTTGCCCTAATGATTGGAACTCGGAAGGCGTTCTTACGCTAGATGAGGAACCTGGTATGATTATCGTTGAACCGCATATCCACATGTATTCACGAACCACGGATGATTACCAGGCCATGTACCGGTCGGGTATCCGGGCCTGCGTGGAGCCGTCGTTCTGGATGGGATCCAACCGCCGTTACGCGGGAACGTTTTTCGACTATTTTCAACTCATCCTCGAATTTGAAACCGTCCGATCCTCGCGATTCGGCATCGATCATTATGCGGCGGTGTCGTTGAATCCGAAGGAAGCCGAGGATGCCGTACTGGCGGATGAGGTGATGGATGGCTTGAAACCCTATCTCGACCATGCCCGGTGCGTGGCCATCGGGGAAATCGGATTCAACCTGATCACGCCCAACGAGGAACGAGCCTTTGTCCGGCAGTTGGAACTCGCCAAACAGTTGGACCGGCTGGTGATTGTCCACCTGCCGCATGTCAACAAGCTGGAGGGGACCCGTCGTTCCATCGACCTGGTCCGGTCGGTCGGGATACGGCCCGATCACGTGATCCTCGACCATAACACGGAGGAAACCATCCGGTTGAGTCTGGATTCCGGATGTTATTGCGGGATGACGGTGTACCCGATATCCAAATTGTCTCCGGAACGTGTCTCCGCCATGATCCGTGAACATGGCGTGGAACGTATGATGGTGAACGGGTCGGCGGATTGGGGTGTTTCAGATCCCCTGAGCCTGGTCAAGGTGGTGGAGTATATGCGGCAGGACGGGCATCCGGCTCCGACCATCCAATCCATCGTGTTTGGCAATGCGATGCAGTTTTACAGCCAGTGTGACCGGTGGCATCCGAACCTGAACCTCAAACCACTGGATCCGCACGAGTTTCAGCGCTGATGAACGCCCGGAGCGGAATACGTGCCTGGTTGGAGCTGGTGCGCATTCCCAACCTGTTGACGGTCCCGGGCGATCCACTGGCCGGTTACCTGCTGGCAGGCGGAGGATTGACCCGGGACGGTGCATCGGGTATCGCGGTAATCATGGTGGTGGCCGTGTGCTTGTATGCAGCCGGTTTGATATTCAATGATGTGGCCGATGTGGGGGAAGATTGCCGGTCCCGTCCCTCGCGTCCCATCCCTGGTGGCCGTATCCGCCGTTCCACGGCGGGGTGGGCGGGAAC
This sequence comes from Lentisphaerae bacterium RIFOXYC12_FULL_60_16, assembly GCA_001803315.1. Taxonomy (GTDB): domain Bacteria; phylum Verrucomicrobiota; class Kiritimatiellia; order UBA8416; family YA12-FULL-60-10; genus YA12-FULL-60-10. The sequence goes on along the minus strand of MHBQ01000100.1, from coordinate 19,021 downwards.
CTTGCTGATGGTGCTGGCGGTGTTGGCGGCGGGCCGGATATCGCCGGATACGGGATGGGTTGCATTGGTCCTGGCGGGATTGGTCCTGCTGTACGATTTCGGTTCACGGCGGATTCCGCTGATCGGATTCATCAATATGGGGATGTGCCGGGGTGCCAGCGTGATGCTTGGCGCCGCCTGCGCCGGAGGCACCTGGCTGACTCCGGCGCCGATGCTGGCGGCGGGGACCATGGTGGTGTATGTTGCCGGGGTTACCGTACTGGCGTCCACCGAGACGCGGTCGCACCGGCCGTCGTGGTTGCGTTGGGTCCCGTTAGGCGCCTTGCTGGTCTGGCTGGCCGGGATACCGGTGGCCCTGCCACAGGCATCGCCGCTGGCTGCGGTGTTGGCCCTGGTCATGGTGTGGAACACCCTGCGTGCGGTCCAGCCGCTCGGTGCAGCGGTTGAGGGGGGACGGGTGGCGGTGTCGATCGGGCAACTGGTACGGGGATTGTTGCTGGTCCAGGCCACCTGGTGTGCGGCGGTCGGCGGCCGGGGACTGGTGGCGGCCGGCGTGTTGACCGCGTTGTGGTGCGTGGCGGGATGGTTGGGGCGCCGGTTTTATTCAAGTTGATCCGGCGTGGTTTACGGGAGAAGGCATGAAACGGCTGTTGGTGGTCCAGGTGGCGGCGTTGGGATATGATTTCCTGCGACAGGCTGATTCCCTGGAATGGGGCGATTGGAAATTTTATCCGATGGATCCGGTATTTCCCGCCCTGACCTGTACCACCCAGGCAGCCTTCCGCACGGCGGCTCAAGTTGACGTTCATGGCATGCCTGGCAACGGGTACATGGAGCGTGACCTGCGTCGGGTGTTTTTCTGGGAGCAGGCGGCCGCCCTGGTCCGGGGTCCGCGCATCTGGGATGCTTTCCGGTCAAAGGGTGGAACCGTGGGAATGTTTTTCTGGCAACAGAGCCAGGGCGAATCGGCGGATATGGTGTTGTCACCGGCCCCGATTCACCGCCATCACGGCGGGATGATCGAGGATTGCTACAGCCAGCCAGCGGATTTGTATGCCACGCTCTGCCAGCGCCTGGGGAGGCCGTTCAGGCTGGCTCATTACTGGGGGCCCTTTGCCTCGGTGCGGTCGTCCCGTTGGATTGCCGAAGCGGTTTCAGTATTGCTGGATGATCGATCCCGGGCCCCGGAGGTCTGCTTCACCTACCTGCCGGGACTGGATTACGATCTTCAACGGTACGGGCCGGATCATGCCCGGAGCCTGGCTGCACTGGCGGATGTGCGGGAACAGTTGGCGATGGTAAGCCGGGCTGCCGAACGCAACGGATATGACCTGCTGGTGTTTGGTGATTATGCCATTGCGCCTTGTACGCGGGACGTCATCCACCTGAACCGGGTGTTCCGTGAACAGGGGTTGCTGGCCTGCCGGACCGTGCAGGGGCGCCAGTATGTCGATTTCAATGCCAGTCATGCCTTTGCCGTGGTGGATCACCAGGTGGCGCATGTGTATGTGCAGGGCGCCGATGCGGGGGCGGTTGCACACCGGGTGGGTGGAGTGTCCGGTGTGGCCAGGGTGCTGGACCGGCGTGAACAGGATCGCATGGGCCTGGCCCATCCCCGGTCCGGAGATCTGATCGCGGTGGCGGATGAAGGGGCCTGGTTTGCCTACCCGTGGTGGGATTCCAAACGGGAGGCGCCGGAGTATGCCGCGCACGTGGACATTCATCAGAAACCCGGGTACGATCCTGCCGAATTATTCTGTGGCTGGCCGCCGGGATGTGTAAGTTGTGATCCGGTCAGGGTGCGTGGCACCCATGGGCTGACGGGGCCGGGGCACGAAGCGGCGTGGGGGTCGACTTTCCTGCCGGCCGGTCGTCGGACGCTGGTGGAACTGGCGGATGCGGTCAGGCACTGGATGGAGGATGTACGGTGAAAACGCGGGTGGCCGGGAGCAAGACAAAGACACCGCCGGCATCAATGCTGTATCGGCAGCGGTTCCGGGTTTCCTATTCCTATCCGGTACATTTTACGAGCGGGTTGTTCAACCGGGGGAATACGGTCCTCGATACGGTGTTCCGCGCCTTCCCTGAAACACCCCGGCGGGTTCTGGTCTACGTCGATGACGGACTTGCATCAGCCTGGCCGACATTGATTCCGGACATCCAAGCCTGGTTCCGTGCACGGCCGGAGGCCATGGAACTGGTGCGGGACCCGGAAATTGTCCCGGGCGGGGAGCGCACCAAGAACGGCTGGAATGTGGTGCAGGCCATCATGTCGACGATCGGGGCGGCACACCTGTGCCGGCACAGTTATGTGATGGCACTGGGCGGCGGCAGTGTACTGGATATGGTGGGGTTCGCGGCCTCCCTTGTGCATCGCGGAATACGGATGATCCGGGTGCCCAGCACGGTGCTGGCGCAATGCGATGCCGGGGTGGGGGTCAAGACCGGCATGGATGAGCACGGCATGAAGAATTTCGCCGGCACCTTTGCCCCGCCGGCCGCGGTCCTTGTCGATTTTGAATTCCTGAAAACCCTGTCGGCAAAATACCGTGTGGGCGGGGTCTCGGAAGCCATCAAGGTGGCCATGATCAAGGATGCGGTGTTTTTCAAGGATTTGTGCCGGTCAGCACGGCGGATAGCGGCCGGTGACAACCGGTTGTTGGCGGATGCCGTCCGGCGTTCGGCCATCCTGCATTTGGAGCACATCCGGACCGGTGGTGACCCGTTTGAGTTTGGCGCGGCGCGACCGTTGGATTTCGGGCATTGGGCCGCGCATCATCTTGAAATCCTGTCCCATTACCGCCTGGGACACGGTCAGGCGGTGTCCATCGGATTGGCGCTCGATACATGTTATGCCCACCGTGAAGGCCTGGTGTCCCGCGCGGAGCGTGATGCCTTGCTCCGTCTGCTGGAATCGCTGGGGTTGCCGACCTGGGATCCCGTGTTGGAACTCGCCGATGGAACCGGGTATCCGGTTGTCTTGAAGGGAATCGAGGTGTTCCGGGAACATCTCGGCGGACAACTTTCCATCACCCTGCCCGACGGCATCGGCCGCAAACGGGAAGTGCATACCGTCGATATGGCCGTTATGCGTGAATGCATGGACTGGCTGAAGCGGCGTGTGGCGGTTATCGAGCGCGACCCCACTTGAGGGAGACGGCTCGGTAGGGACACCTCGCCCTACCAGGGAATGGAGCCGGGGATGAGAGGTAGGGCGACGTCTCCGACGGAGCCGTCTGGAAAGGATGAAAAAATGCGGCTGACCGGTTCAACACCCGCCCATTTGACCTATTGCCTGAATATCCATCCCGGTGAGAATCTCCAGGACCAGGTGGAAGCGATTCGTGAACATACCCTGAAGGTGCGTGACCGGATTGCGCCCGGGAAATCGTTCGGGCTTGGGCTCCGGCTGGGATGCCGGGCCGCCGACACGTTGCTGTCGCCCGGGGTATTGCCTTCGTTGCGCCGGTTTCTTGAGGAGAACAACCTGTATGTTTTCACCCTGAACGGTTTCCCCTATGGGACGTTTCATGGGACGTCGGTCAAAACCGATGTGTACCGCCCTGACTGGCGGGAGCGTGAACGGCTGGACTATACCCTGCGGCTGGGCGACGGGTTGGCGGCCCTGTTGCCCGAAGGGCAGGACGGCAGTATCAGCACGGTGCCGGGGGCTTATTACGATTGGATCCGGACCGATACCGACCGGACCCGGATGGTGGAACACCTGGCTGCCGTGGCCCGGCATTTCAACGGTTTGCTCCAGCGGACCGGCCGGGAATTGCATCTTGGGTTGGAACCGGAGCCGGACTGTTTCCTGGAGCGGACCGATCAGGTGGTGGCCTTTATCAATGATCACCTGGTCCCGGAAGGCAGTCGGTGGCTGATGCGGGAAACCGGTTGTTCAATCGATGACGCGGAGGCGATGTTGCGCCGGCATATCGGGGTATGTTTCGATACCTGCCACCTGGCCGTGCAATACGAATCGCTTGAACCCAGCCTGCAAAGCCTCGTGCGGAACGGCATACGCCTGTCGAAGATCCAGTTGAGTGCGGCCATTCGTGCGCCGGCCACGGCCGCGGCACGGGACCAACTGGCCCGGTTCGTGGATCCGGTGTATCTCCACCAGATCAAGGTGCGGATGGAGGATGGAACCATTCTTCCGGTTTCCGATCTCACGGCGGAATGGCTCAAGCTGGCGCCGCTGGAAGGGGAATGGCGGGTGCATTTTCATGTGCCGCTGTATGTCGGACAGTACGGGCCGCTGCAATCCACAGGTTCCGATATCACCCCGTCATTCCTGCGGGCGGCACGGCGTGCGGGGGTGACGCATTTTGAAATTGAAACCTATACCTTCGGGGTTCTGCCCGAATCCCTGCGTGAGAAAACACTCGCCGACAGCATCACGGCGGAATATCAGTGGGTGTTGGAACGTTTTGGCAACGCAGGTAATGCGGGTGGATCGGAAACGTTAACCAAAAGGTAGGGACGCATCGCCGAGGCGTCCGGAAAACGGCGCGTTCGAAAAGTGCGCCTTGCCACGGCATGAAAGATAAGGAGCATTCCTATGCCTCCAGGGCCTGGTCGGATCGTGGACATGGCGTCCCGATATTTTGATTCCTGCGTCTTGTTTGCCGCATCCGATCTGGGCGTGTTTGGAGCCCTGGCGGAACGCGGGAAGGCAACGGTGTCCACGCTGGCAACCGCGTTGGAATGCGATGCGCGCGGGTTGCGCCTGTTGCTTGATGCCGCCGTGGCGGTTGAACTGCTGGTCAAGGACGGGGATCATTACCGCAACAGTCCGGATGCCGGGATTTTCCTGGTGCCGGGCGCCCCGGGCGATTTGAGCAAGGCCATCCGGTACAACCGGGATGTGTTTGCCGCATGGGGACGGCTGCCGGACCTAGTCCGCACGGGACGCCCCGTGGAGGCGCCGGAACTGCACCTGGGTCGGGACACGGAAAGGACCCGGAATTTCGTGCTGGCGATGCATGGCCGGGCGCTGGGAATCGGCCGGGCACTGATACCGGTCCTTGATTTGGAAGGATGCCGGGCCGTGCTGGATATTGGGGGCGGGCCGGGAACCTATTCAGCCCTGCTGGCCGGAAAATATCCGGCCGCTTCGTTCACCGTGCTGGATTTGCCGGATGTGGCGGCCATCGCACGTGACTTGATTGCCGGCCAGAACCTGGCGGACCGGGTACGGGTGACCTGCGGCGATTATCATGTGACACCGTTTCCGGCGGAACAGGATGCGGTGTTGTTCCTGGGTGTGTTGCATCAGGAATCGGCGGTTTCCATCGAGGACCTGATGCGGCGGGCCTTCCAGGCACTGCGACCGGGGGGACGGGTGGTGGTGATGGACCTGATGACGGATGCCACGCATGCCGCTCCGAAGTTTTCCGCCTTGTTTGCCGTGAACATGGCGTTGACCACCCGGGACGGGTGGGTGTTTTCCGATGCCGAGATGCGCGGGTGGATGGAAACGGCCGGGTTCACCGGAATTACGGTACAGCCCCTCCCGTCCCCCATGCCGCACTGGCTGATGACGGCGCGCAAAGGGATGGATTCAATCACGCATGCAACCCTGACCGTCTGACTGGAATCGCCTGGTGCACCCGGCCCCGTATCGAGCCGTAGGCTCTGGTTAGGGGGACCCGATTGTGTCATCTTCGATATGCATCTTTTCTGTGGCGAACACGCACAATCTGGACGACCAGCAGGGACTCGTAGAGTTCGTAGATCACACGGTAGTCCCCGATGCGGATGCGGTATGTTCGCTGGCTGCCTTGCAGCTTGGCGACGCCCGAGGGAAGTGGCTGGGAAGATAGAGAATCAACTGCCGCAACGATCCGGGGAACAACCTGACGCTCAAGCTGCCTCAGTTCACGCAGTGCGGACTTCTTCCATTCAATCTGATAGGTAGCCATTCTCCCTCAACTCCGCGACAACCGTGGCGTGAGGTATGGTGGGCTCATCGACGCGCTCCGCGATCGCGGCAAGGTCGTCGAGATCCTCCAGAAGCTCCGTGTATTCGCCGAGCGGTAATATCACCGCCATCTGGTGGCCGGCTTGATCGGTTACGTACTGCGGGTGAAGTTTTTCTGCCGTTTGCATCGTCCTGTCCTCTTAAAACACCGCAAAGATACCATTGACGCGGCAGGCAAGGCAATCCGTCATTCCGTGACACAGCAGAGGGGAGGGGAACGGCGTCGCGGGAGCTCCACCCTCCAGGAGAGGGGTGGGATGTGGGGAGGGGTGTCAGGTGCGGTGCGAGGCGGGAGCGGACCGCCGCATGCGGGCGGCGAACAGGGCATCGCAATCGTCGTCCCACGGCCAGAACTGGACCATTCCATTCGTGGCATCACCGGTGAGCGGGTTGTTGAACGGTTCCAGTTTGAAGTCCGGATGCGATGCAAGGAAGGATTGTACAACGGATTCGTTTTCACGGTTGAACATCGAACAGGTGGCGTATACCAGGATGCCGCCCGGCTTCAGGCCGGTCGCCGCATTGGCGAGCAGGTTTTGCTGGAGCTCGGTCATGCGGATGATGTCGGCAGGCTCGATATTCCAGCGGGCCGCCGGGTTGCGCCGCCAGGTGCCGGACCCGGAACAGGGGGCATCCACGAGCACCCCGTCATACGTGGCTTTGCGGTCAGGGAGCGACTTGCCTTTCCAGACCCATGTGTTGATGTTCGAGAAACCGGCGCGGCGTGCCCGGCGGAGTGTCTCGGTCAGCTTCGCTTCCTGGATGTCACTGGCCGTGACGGTGCCGCGCCCGTTCATGAGCTGGGCCAGCAGGAGGGTCTTGCCTCCGGCGCCGGCGCAGGCATCCCACCAGCGTTGTCCGGACCGCGGGGCGCATACGGCCCCGATGGCTTGAGAGGCCAGGTCCTGGACTTCGATACGGCCTTCCTGAAAGACCGGAAGGGTCATGAGGTTGACCCGGGGGTGACCGATCGATACGGCCTGGTGAAGACGGGAATGGGGATGGACTTTCAGGTCCAATGCCTCCAGTTCGGCGATGACCGGTTCGGGTGGCGAGACCTGGATCCTGAACCAGAGGGGTGGGCGTTTTTGCAGCCAGTCCACCATGACCGGCAGGGGTTTCGGGCACCGGCATTCGCGCAGGAACCAGGATGGTACCAGGGCGTGGGGGCCGGGCGGGGGGGCGGAACGCCGTCCGCCGATCCGTTCCAGCAGCCAGGCGGCGCGCAACGCGGATCCGTATTTGGGCGGCATGGTACGCATGGTTCCGGCATGGATGCGGAGTGACTGGAGCCAGTGGCGGCATAATTCCGGACCGTCGAGGTTGTCCATCAGCAGGGCGGATAACAGGAGGGGTATCCAGGCGGGTTCGTGCATGTTGTCGAGTTTTGGCGTCAGCACGCCGAGCCAGCCCCACC
>MHBQ01000100.1:0-11441 GCA_001803315.1 Lentisphaerae bacterium RIFOXYC12_FULL_60_16 | reverse complement strand
CGGATGTCATCATGTCGTTTCGGGGGAACCTACACCATCCGCCTGCGCGTTGGAACGTAAAACAAACGGGGCCGGATGCAGGCATCCGGCCCCGTCATGCAGTCGCGGTGTTGGTCAGTTGCCCTGGCGGCCGCCGACGCCCTTGGTCGAGGCGGTGATACCCTTGCCCTTTTCCTTGGGGCGCAGATCGCGAACCGCCTGTCCGGCCTTCCACATTTCGGAGTTGTGCATGGTGGCCAGTTCGGCATCGAGCTTCTGCTTGTAGTTCTTGGCACCGCAGATGGTGATGACGCGCTTGGTTTCAGCGCCGGTCTTGACCCGGTGGTAGAGCTGCTTGAACACCGGCATGACCGCTGCCTTGAACTTTGGCTTCCAGTCCAGCGCGCCGCGCTGGGCGGTGGCGGAACAGTTCATGAACATCCAGTCCATGCCGTTTTCATCGACCAAACGGATCAGGCTCTGGGTGAGTTCCTCAACCGTCTCGTTGAACGCTTCGCTGGGGGAGTGACCGTGCTTGCGCAGGGTGTCGTATTGGGCTTCCATGACACCGGCCAGGGCACCCATGAGGATGCCGCGTTCACCGGTCAGGTCGCTGTAGACCTCATGTTCAAACGAGGTGGGGAACAGGTAGCCGGACCCGATCCCGATACCCAGGGCAATGCAGCGTTCCTCGGCATGGCCGGTGGAGTCCTGGAACACGGCGTAGCTGGAGTTGATGCCGGCACCGGACAGGAAGTTACGGCGGACAGAGGTTCCGGATCCCTTCGGGGCCACCATGATCACGTCCACGAACGGGGGTGGGATCACCTTGGTCTGATCCTTGTATACGATCGAGAAACCGTGTGAGAAATAGACCGCGTCGCCCTTCTTGAGCTGGCGCTTGATCGTCGGCCAGACCACGCGCTGGGCGGCGTCGGTAACCAGGACCTGGATCACCGTTCCGCAGCGGGAGGCTTCCTCGATGTCGAACAGGGTCTTGCCGGGCACCCAGCCGTCCCGGATGGCGCGGTCCCAGTCCTTCTTGAAGGCGGGTGACTGCCCGATGATCACGCGGAAACCGTTGTCCTTGAGGTTCAATGCCTGGGCCGGCCCCTGAACGCCATAACCGATGATGGCGATGGTTTCGTTCTTCAGCACTTTGCGAGCCTTGCTCATCGGGAATTCACTGCGCATGACGACGCGTTCATTGGTGCCACCGAAATTGATGCGAGCCATTTGGTATTCCTCCTTGACTTCCAGCCCATTCTGCCGTTTCGTGCCGCCGTCTGGCGGAGCGTGCGTGGCCGGAATAACGGGGGGCATCCTACGCCCCCGGAGGGCGGGGTTCAATGGTTTTTTATCGAAGCGGGGGACAAGATGAACCGTGAACCGTCCGGGGTTGCTGGTGTCCGTCGCCGGCCGGTGCGGGCTGTCAGCCTGTTGTCGGGCGGGCTGGACAGCCAGTTGGCGATATGCGTGTTGCGGGAGCAGGGGATCGAGGTGACCGGTGTGGTCTTCAAGAGTCCGTTTTTCAGCCTCGACCTGGCGAACCGTGCCGCCCGTCAACTTGCGGTCCGGCTGGAGGTCCTGGATTTCACGGCGGACATCCTCGATTTACTGGCACATCCCCGGCACGGGTTCGGATCCTGCCTGAACCCGTGCATTGATTGTCATGCCCGCATGATCCGCCGGGCCGGTGAATTCATGCAGGCCAACGGCATGGATTTCATCAGTACGGGTGAGGTGCTGAATGAACGCCCGATGTCGCAGAATGGCCGGACCCTGGGGGTCGTGGCGGAGGATTCCGGGTTTGCCGACTGGCTGGTGAGGCCCTTGTCCGCCAAACGGCTCAAGGAAACCCGTCCGGAACGTGAGGGTTTGGTGGACCGTTCGCGCCTGCTGGATCTGGAAGGCCGGAGCCGGAAACCGCAGTTTGCGCTGGCGGTCCGCTACGGGCTGACGGATATTCCCACGCCGGCCGGCGGTTGCCGGTTGACGGAACCGAATTTCTGCCGGCGCCTCGACGATCTGCGCAAACATGAAGGGCTGGGTTCGATCCGCGACATCGAACGATTGGGGGTGGGGCGGCATTTCCGGTTGGCGGATCGGTTCAAGCTCGTGCTGGGACGGGATCAGGCGGACAATGCCGCTATCCAGTCAATGTCCGGGCCGGCGGAATACATCCTGAAGCCGGACGGCAGCCCGGGCCCCACGGGATGGTTGCCCGCCGCGATCACGGAAACCCTGCTCATGGAAGCCGTTTCGATTTGCGCGCATTACACGGACCGGGTTGATGAACGACCGGTGCCTGTGCGGGTGGAGTGTGCGGGTGAAAACCGGGTGATTGAATCGCGGCCGCTGGAACGGGATGCCGTGGAACGCCGAATGATTTGACGGTCAGCTCTGGAAAATGCGGACCAGGAAGAACCCGAGGGCACCCAGCACCAGGATGACCAGGATGCTGATGCCCACGATCCAGGCCATGCGGCCGTCCCGCCGTGCCTGGAACGCCGGAGCCCCTGCCAGGGAGGTTGCGTTGGCCGACGTGGACAGGCGCACCGTCATCTGGGGGCCGATGGCCGGAGCGGCAGCCGGGGTGGATGTAATTCCCTCGATATCGTCGCCATCGAGTTGGATGTCCACATCGCCGATGGTGATGATATCCTTGGGACTGAGCTGGTATTCCTGGATGGTGACCCCGTTGAGGCGGGTCCCATTGGTTGAATCTAAATCCTTGATGGTGAATTTACGGCCATCCCGTATGACAGCGCAATGACGGCTTGAGACCGCCTTGGCGGGGACCGGAACGGCGTTTTCCGGCAGGCGCCCGATGATGACTTCATCGCGATCGATCTCAAATCGTTTGCCTTTCTGTTCACCCGTCAGAATCTTCAGAAAAGCCATCGTCGAAACCCCCATGGTATGTGATACGCCGTTGATTCATGGCACAAACCGGTATCGGTGTCAATGGTTCGGCAGGCGGTTTTTTGATTTTCCGGTGAATAAAAATGGAACTGGACAAGCAGGGTTGAGTCGGATAAACAATACCCCTTCGATTCTCCGGTTCGGGAGTTCTTCCTGCCGGGGATCCCGGGGCGAGGTAGCTCAGATGGTAGAGCAGCGGACTGAAAATCCGCGTGTCAGGGGTTCGATTCCCTTCCTCGCCACCACTAATTCCCGGCTTTGTCTCCCCAGGTTTGCAGGAGCGGAATGATTTCGATGCCATGGTCCCCGGCGCGGCGTACGAATTCCTGCCAGATGGTGTCCGGCAGGGCATCCGGATGGGACAGGGACTCCCCCTCACAGGACAAACCGTGCATCGACCGGGCGGCGATGTGCCTGACGCCGAATACGTGCAAGTCGTCCCGAATCATGCAGGAAAAGCAGGTTCTCGATCAACCATTCGTAGAATACAGCGGGGGAAGTTGGCTTCGATTTGTGCCCGGGGATATTAAACCGCGGAAAGGTCAGCTTTTCCATTACAGGGATCCCTTCAATCGGGCGTATATGCCGGAGGGCCCATGGCGGACACCTATCGCCTGAAGTTCATCGTCCGGAACCGCACCGGGGTTGTTCCTGAGAATCTCGATGATGTCGCTCAGGTCCTTGGTTTCCCGTTTCGGGTCGTTTTTCATAGCGTGAAGTTTAAGCGCAATCAAATGAGCTGCACACGGCACATGTATCACGGTGTGGCCCACTTCGACAGGACGGCTTCGCTCCAGCATTTTTGTAAAGGTATGTTTGTCCACCAGCAGGACGTCGATGTCCATAAGGTGGACGAGGGGACTCACATAACGCGAAAAGTTCTCGGTGTGTTCCTGTTCTTCGTAACCGGCCTCTGTCAATACGGCGCGCAGAATGTCGGCATCGTCGTCCGCCAGCAGGCAGTCAACATCCACGGTTTGTCGCACCACATCGAAGGCGTGCAAAGCCATTCCACCGATCAGCAGGATCGGCACGTTGCGCGCAGCCAGTCCGTCCGAGACAATCTCAAGCGTCGACTTCATGCAACCCTCCGTTGAAAAGCCGCCGGACCCGGTCCGGTGCGCCTTTAACTTTCCAACTGTGTGTTCCTTCGGACTGCTCAGCGAGCCGTCCCTGCCATGCTGTGAACGGGTGTTGTCTTGTTAAGAAGCGTGCCATGACTATCGCACGTTTCATGAAACATGTCCACACCCGGCCGTTTCGACGAAATTACCCTCGGGGAGTTCCCTGCGAGACCCGGTTTCGGATCTGGGCTGGCCACCGCGGGGAGGATTGTGGTAGGAATGGGGCCGATGGAATGGCCATCGGGTGAAACGATTGGACGACGGGAGACTATCATGGCGGAAAAGACATGCTGCAAGGGTGATCACAAGGGACATTTGTGCGTTTTGGTCAGTGAAAAGAAATTCGACAAGATCAAGCAGTTGGTAATGGAACCGAAATTCATCTGTTTCAACTGCGGGCGGGTGGCGGATTCCGAAAAGAACCTGTGCAACCCCATGCCCTTGAAGGATTGATCGGTCGCCGGTTGGTCCGGGGCGGGATACGGGATCCTGCGTTTGCTGCAAACCGGGAAGGGGAGGTGGACTGATGATGCCATCCAATCAGCGTTATGAGACCATGATTTACCGGCGGTGCGGGCGTAGCGGGTTGAAACTGCCGGCATTGACGCTGGGGTTGTGGCACAACTTTGGCGAGGTGGACCGGCTCGACAACATGCGCGCCATGATCCGCGAATCCTTCGATTCCGGCATCACCCACTTTGACCTGGCCAATAATTATGGTCCGCCCCCGGGATCCGCCGAGACGAATTTCGGACGGATACTCCGCTCGGACCTGGCCGGATACCGCGATGAATTGATCATTTCCAGCAAGGCTGGCTGGAAGATGTGGCCGGGTCCCTACGGGGATTTCGGTTCGCGCAAGTACCTGGTAGCCAGTTTGGACCAGAGCCTCAAGCGCATGGGTCTCGATTATGTCGATATTTTCTATCATCACCGCCCGGATCCCGACACCCCGCTGGAAGAAACCATGGGCGCATTGGATTACATCGTCCGGTCCGGCCGCGCGCTGTATGCCGGCATCTCGTCCTACGGTGCCGATGATACGCGTCGGGCGGCGAAGATCCTGCGCGGGTTGGGGACACCCTGCCTGATCCATCAGCCTTCATACAGCATGCTGAACCGCTGGATTGAGACAGACCTGCTGGTTCCGGCGCTGGAAGCCGAAGGCATCGGATGCATTGCGTTCTGTCCGCTGGCGCAGGGGTTGTTGACCGACCGTTATCTGGAAGGGATACCGGAGGGGTCACGGGCAACCTTGCCGCACGGGTTCCTCAAGCGGGCCAACGTGACGGAAGCGGTCGTGAACAAGGCGCGTGCCCTGCAGACCGTGGCAAAGCAGCGGGGACAGACCCTGGCCCAGATGGCGCTGGCCTGGGTGTTGCGGTTGCCGGCGGTGACCTCGGCGCTGATGGGGGCCAGCAGTGTGGAACAGGTCCGCCAGAATGTGGCGGCTTTGAAAAACCTGGCCTTCACGGCGGAAGAATTGTCCCGGATCGAGGCAATCCTCAAAGTGCCGTGATGGGTTTGAGGGGCCACCTGGAAACTGGCCCCCAAACCGTATACGGCCCGGTCATGCCATTCCGGGTCCGCAGGCAGACGCAACCGCGGACCTGAACGGCACATGCGCATGATGGTTCTCCCATCAGGATGGGGTCCGTTTACAGTCCCATTTTCTTGAGGTTCTGACGGCTGATGGCCATGCTGCGGAAGGGATCGTTCGTGATCGGGCAGGAATCCTGTTCGACGATGAAGTCACGGGTTCCGGACGCCTTGCACGCGGCGATCACGGCCGGCCAGTTGATGCCGCCCTCGCCGATGGCGCGCCAGATGGGTTCGTTGTTTTTCACGCCCCAATCCTTGAGGTGCACCTGGTCGAGGCGGCCCTTCATGCGTTTGGCCCATGCCACGGGATCATGTCCGCCGCGGGCAACCCAGCCGAAGTCCAGTTCAGCCTGGAGCTTGGTGGTGTTGCTGTACAGCATATCGAGGATGGTCTTGCCGCCGGTGCCATTCTTGATGCCGAACTTTTCGAATTCGAACATGTGGTTGTGGTACTGGACGGTCAGACGCATGCGGGCGCAGGTTTTGGCATAGCCTTCGAACTCCTTGAAGAGTTTCTTCCAATCTTCCGGGGTCTTGAATTCCTCGCGGGGCAGCCAGGGAATGGCCACGTAGGCGATGCCCCAGGCGCGGCAATCGGCGATGACCTGGTTGATGTTTTCGCGGAAGGCGTTGAGTCCGACATGAGCGCCGATGGGACGTACGCCGGCCCGCGTCATGATCTTGTTGAGTTCCGTTGGTTCGATCGGTCCGACCCCCGAGATTTGGGCGGTGTCGTACCCCATCTTTTTCACCTTGGCCATGGTCTTGACCATGTCTTCGGGGACTTTGAGGAAATCACGCAGACTGTAGAGCTGGGCGGCGACATTGTATTTTGTGGCCATGACGGGTTGCATCTCCTTGTGTGGGCGGCGGAACGCACCGGCGTTCCCGACCGCGCGGGGAAAGGGATACCACAGTTGACGGCGGATCGACAACAGGAGAATGGGATGAATTCGGATGGGATCTGACAACGTTGAGCTTGAAAAGAACCATCGGCTGTTGACGCCGTATTTTCAATGAGTAATTCCTTTCACTCCCGTCTGTATTTGGCATCATATGGATTGTGAAGAACGGTTCATTGTGACATATTTAGTGCGAGTCGATCATGTCGCATGGAGATTGGGACAAATGGCTCGAATCAGATGCGAGAAGTGCGGCAGAAAATTCGGGAATTCAGTAGGCAAGTGCCCCCACTGTTCGCAACCGTTTCAAGGCCAGCACGGATTGGATCTGGTTACAATAAGACGTTTGTTTTTATTCGGCATAGTTCTTCTTTTCTTGATCGGTGCCGGTCTTGCTTATGTGCGTTACCAGTCTACAGAGAAACCGACCCCGATAACCGCACCACGCATTCCAGTCAACGACCCCCTTAGCCCAAAGACATTGGACGAACTTCTGGCGTTGAGTTCTGACCAGCTTGAGAAGGTGGACATTGCCCGGATCAATCTGCTTTGCGCGGTTGGCCTTCGCGGTTCTGAGAAGCTGGACGTAGAGCAATGCATCAGGACGCTCGATGCCTGGGCATCGAACATCGATTGGCAGACCAAGCGCAACTTCCACCGTTTCCGCGAACAACCGTCCGAATACAGCAACTCGATCGCTTACTATCGGATGGGTATGATGGGCACGATTCTTGTGCAAGACATGCAGATTCAATACAACCCAAAACTGGAGGAGAAACAACACAACGAAAGTATCCCGGGGCGTTCTATACAGCAGTGGAATGCCTTCTTTAGCGACTCCCGGGACGTGTTTCTGCATGGTCTCGTGACGGACAGACGCTATGGGACGTGTGCTTCCATGCCGTTTCTCTACGTCGCGGTTAGTCGGCGGCTCGGATATCCGGTGTATGTTGCGGCACGAAAATACCACCTGTATGCCCGCTATGAGGAAGATGGTAAACATCTAAACATAGAAGCCACTGAGAATCAGGGGTTCTCCACCCCCACCGACGAGGAATATCGCGATATGGGATACCTGATGACCGACGAGGAAATTCGAGAATGTGGTTGGCTTCGACCGCTGAGTAACAAGGAAGTGCTCGGCGTCTGTCTCCAGATCCGCGCAAGTTGCCTGCGAAGCATGAAACGATACGACGATGAGGTGGCCACACTGACACAGGCAAGGCGATACGTACCAGACACTCCGTTAATGCGTCGGGTCATCGACAAGAACAAGATTCTGTCGAAGAATCTGCAGACAGAAGACCACTGCTATGAGTTGTGGAACGAAATCGAGAATTCTCAATTTCCCAATTGCGGGCCGAAGTACGAGTATTTCCGCAACCGGAAGCTGCAGATGCAGTTCTTCGCACAGTACAGCACAAATGCCACGGATGTCGAAGCGGCCATGATCGATTTGTTACGTGAACTGAAAGAATACCGGACCAAGATATCAGATTCCCCGGAACAGGTGATCGAAGCACACAGTCCTCCGAAACCGCCTGCCAACCAACAGAAGTTCCTTGATCTCTTGCGCAACGTTAATCAAGTAAGGCGTGTTCGTCTACCGGAGGAGTCCATCCCTATGGAATACCGGCAAGGTGTCCCCGTCGCACTGATGAACCGATTGAGAAGATTGACAACCGAGCGGGATATAGTCACCGAGATGCATCTATACGCCGTGGAGGAAATGCGGATTCGCGATATTGAATCAAGAGCCGCGATGGTCAATGGTCTGCCTACGCCCTCAGCTCTGTCCATGCAGCCGTCGGAAGTGAAGATTCGCCCCGAAGACTTGCCGCAACCATGGCGCGGCAGACAGATTCCGCCCGCCCTTCAAGTGCGCTTGGCGAGTTTGAATGCCCTGAACGACAGAGAGCGGGAGATGCGAACGAAGCAGGAGATACAGAATTTTTTCCTGGATCAGGATCAAAGGCAAAACGCACTCAAGGCCATTCAGATGAGGCGAGATCTGTTGGATATGGAAGAGCCCATAATGCGGCCACCCATGCAGATTGAAGTTATTATATCTATAGCTCCAAAAGGGAACGTTCCTTCTCAGCCGTAAAATGTATCAAGGATTGCCGTTGACACCCGAATCAACATCACCGATAACGCCTTCAATGAGGTACAAAATCTAAACGGGGACGGAAGCGAATGAAGATCAGGCTGTCATCGTTGTTTGTTTTTGTAACCATCATCACGACCTTCGCCGTTCCCGAAGTCCACGCCATGCGGTGGTACAGCCCTGCCACCAGCCGGTGGCTTAGCCGGGATCCGATTGGGGAGTTGCCGGGGTTGAATGTTTATGCATATGTCGCAAATGCGCCAATTGACCTTCTCGATTTGTTTGGCTTGATCACCGGGCCATCGGAAATCATCGCTTTGGACAAAACCTATCCTGCGTCGCAAGCGGTGACATACACGACTTGTGATGTCTGTTCCTGGGAAACCATAGGGGCAATCTCTATCAGCGGACCCAACAACCAAGATTCAATAGATGTCTATCCGACTGCGGAAAGTCTGGCAAAAAAAGACTCGAAGGTGGTGGCCCATACAAAGCAGGGTGATGAGGAGATCTCCATTACGGTAAGGCGTCCAAAGTATTTATTGCGGCCAAGAGTCGGTGCCGCATCTCGGCGGGTGTTTGGTTCGACAACACCCGGATTAGGGATAGTTCCGGTTGCAACGGTTTACACATTGAGATTCTTTTGGCTGATACAAGACCAGTTTCATGATGGGCTCCCAGGCGTTGGAGTCGGAGAACGTATTTCAAACACAGTCAGAATTGGAGTTGCGAGTCTCCAAGGTTGGAATCAGACGGGAGTTGGGACGACGGACGGTGCAGGCTTGGTTCCAGATGTGTACTATCTGAGTTTCTGGGGGAGAGAAAACGGCAGCTATGGATTTGACCAGACAATCTTCGTTGGCAATTGGGAGGCAGAGACGTCTACCATTCTTTGGCAAAGTGGCTTCCATGATTGGTCAGGTGGAACGACATACACGTTTTATTGAGAAGCATGTTATGCTGCAGGATCTCAAAGCAGGAAATACGGCGGCATGTGCAGATCGTTGGAACGTTGTCTGCTTGGTTTTATTGGCCATAGATACAATCGGATTCCTGCTACTCATTCTCCTAAGCACCATTGGATTAGCAGCATTTGAGGATTTGTACGGAGATTATGGTGGTACGTTACCCATAGCGACGATATGGGTGCTTAGCATTTCGAAAGTTGGAGCCCCTATCAGTCTCTTTCTCGGGGGAGTGATCTTCTTTGTTGCTGCCCATTTCGTTCGGTGTGTCAATCACCGGACTATACTGCTTGGTGCTGTGGCAATATGCCTGACAATGGTCGGAATTGGCTGCCTTGTTGTTCTGTTCCTGCCTGTCCTTATGATGCGCCCATGAAGGCCCGTAACACACATATCGGGAGCCTCGGAACAGACACCAATAACTGCAAATAACGACCGAAGATTAAGATCGCCTTGCACGACAGAACTTGTGTCGATGGCCTGAAAGGGACCGTCACGTCCCAAACGCAAAATGTTACAAATATTGCGGTTGACACCTGAATTGACATCACCGATAACGCCTTCAATGAAGTACAAAATCTAAACGAGGACCAAGCGAATGAAGATCAGGCTGTCATCGTTGTTTGTTTTTGTAACCATCATCACAACCTTCTCCGTTCCTGAAGTCCACGCCATGCGGTGGTACAGCCATGCCACCAGCCGGTGGCTAAGCCGGGATCCATTAGGAGAGTTTTCTTTCGCGCAGGCTTTCGGCGAAAAGGAGGAACTGAATCTTAAGGCCGTTTTACGCACAATAAATGATCTTAAGGTGAGAGTCCGCTTCAGAAAAGAAATGCGACAAAGTATAGCGATTCGTCTCCTGAAGGCGGACCGTGACTTGTTTATCTTTTGTGCTAATGGGTCCGTCAATACAATTGATCCTCTGGGCCTTGACAATCCCGGACCCGGGGGGCAGAACGAATGTAGTTGTGTGTCATGGCCTCCCGAAAAACTGCCTCCCGAAGGGCCTTACGCATGCTCAAGCAGAATTTATGGTGAAGTTGCAGCTATCCCTGCTTTGTCGGGAGACCCAGGATTGCATTACCAGCACTGTCTCGCGGCATGCCGAATAACACGTGAGTGTCCCGGTGGAGCTGCGACAGCACGCGTTATGATATTCTGCCAGGATGTTCCACAACCTGATGATGATATCGATTCTATAAGAGACCGTTCGGCCGGTGGTGAAGGAGTCGAATATGCAGGACAAGTTGGCTCCTGTGCGGATCTGTGTGAAGATGGTTTTGAAAATGGTGCGTACTGAGGATTCCGCTCTTCGAATGGCCGTGGAAACCATACGAAACACTTGCCGGTCATGGAAAAGAGGCATGCTTTTCCTTGTGGCGATTCTGATTGTGTCTTGGGTTGTTGCGTTATTCTCCATCAGCGTTTACCATGCTTGTCGAGTAAAGCGACACAGGCAGTATCTGAAAGCCTGTATCCCTGCTGGAATGACTAGGACCGAAGTGGAGAGTGTACTCGGAACCCCATTCAGGGTGCTTCCTAGGGAAGATGCGGTGATTTGGTGTTCATACTACAAATCGAGCAGCAGAGACATTGAACGAGTGCGGCGGTATCCCCTTGCCTTGGTGTATTTCCGTGGAGACATTGTGTATTTCCTCCACATCAATGCGGACGATAAACTCGGAGAATTTTCCTGCTTGAGGAACTAATTAAGGGCGAGGCCCTATTGCCGTTGTGTTGCTAACCCGGATTATTCATGAAACGAGTGGATGAGGGCCAGCAGAATCTGGAAAGCGTAGCGAGGCGGGTGCTGAAGGGTTGGCCGGGGTAAAAGTGG
>MHBQ01000099.1 GCA_001803315.1 Lentisphaerae bacterium RIFOXYC12_FULL_60_16 | reverse complement strand
CCCGGTCAGCGAACCGGTCGGAGGAGGACTCCCACCTCCTTGACATGGCACCCTCACGGGCGCACTAGCCGCGCTCTACGAGCGCCTCCCTTCTTCCTCTCCACAATCTTCCGCTCGTAGAGCGGGGCTACATCAGCGCAACAAGCCCACCTTCATGATACATGCCGACATTCCCATGTAGCCGCGCGCTATGAGCGCCTCCCCGTCAAAACTCATCCTTGTTCGTGAGTTCCTTTTCCTTGGCATCGGCATTCAGAAACACCAGCCGCACAACCGAACGAAACTCCTTGGGGCCGGCATCGGCATTGATGTGCGCCGCATAGACCACTTCGTATCCATCGCCGCCGGAGGCTTTACTCAATTCAAAGGCTCCGGCTTTCTGGGGCACATTGTCCATCAGGAGCTTGTTGGCCAGATCCGCCGTGAGGAGCCCCTTGGATTTGTAAACAAAGGCCCAGACCTTCCGGGTCTCATACCCCTCGAACATCTCGGTCCGGGACGACACATAAACCCAGTGGCTGCGCTTGTCGACCAACTCGAAATCCAGCCGGAAATTACCCAAGGGCGTGGTGATATACTTGTAACCGATCTTTTTAAGGATGGATGTGACACGGTCATCCGGCTTGACGCCGGCTTCCGGTTGTTGGGCCCAGGTTCCCGCCGCCAGCAATCCGGACATCACAAGCACCCGCCATCCGGTCCGACCCCGCATCGACAACTTCATAAGCCACCTCCAGCATCAGAAATGATGCAAGCCGGATCGTACCGCATCCCGCCACACCGAATCAAGCACACCCACCACCGTGCAACGCGGTCACACCCCATCACGCAAAACGGACACTCCAGGATGTCCGGCCCCCCGCCGTCACCAACGGAAGCCGGCAGGTCCCGTGCGAACCCGGGACCAACGGTATTTCCCGCCCTCCCACCCGTGCCTCGACCGGAATCCGGCCCGCACACTGAATGACAATCTGCCCTGAAAGTCCCGCCGGTCGATTCAGCAAACCGGCCAGAACTTTCCGCGCGGGCGTCCACCTGACCTTCGACAATTCACTTCCACAACTCTGATGAAACCCGGTCGCCAGCACCCACGGATGTTTACGCCGCTTGCGCAGGCAAATCAGTTTGCACCCATACCCGTAATAGAAAATGCCCAGGCTGCTGCGATCCGTGCCGACCAGCAGGTCCTGGAAGTCGCCCGGATGACGGTAACCGCCGGGATTGGCACGTCCGCCCGGCAGGACTCCCAGCGCAGCCTGGTCCCAGAACTCAAACACCTCCCAGTGCTGCCGCGCGTCAAGCCCCAACCGCTCCAAGGGTACGACAAACCAGTTTGGCTTCGGCTGGGCGGCCGTATCCTGTGTGTCGAAGGCGAAAAACGAAACCAATGACCATTCATCCCAATCGGCCTTGACGGGAAGATGCCAGACCGAGCCCGGATATGAATCATGCGGTTTGGCGTCCGAACCGGTCTGCCCTTTACACACGGCCACATAATCGTAATCCCGGCTGTAATAGACCGGTTCAAACAGGTCCAGTGGCCTGGCCGTCTGCGGCAGAACAGGCAGGGTCGTCTCGATCAGCCGCCACCGTTCCTCGGGCAGGGTGGTCAACGTGTCGGAAAGGTCGATTTGTCCTCCGCTCATGAAGGCAATCGTGGCCCGTTGGCGCGCTTCTTCAAGCGTGCCGGGCAATCCCACACACAGGCAGGAGGGCTGGATCCACCCCCACCGCCGGTTCTTGAACAAATGGCAGGCCAGGGCGGTCGTGTTGTTGCGCTGGAACTCCGGAACGATGAATCCGGTATTCCCGGTGTCATTGCAGGCATACAGGAGCGGCCAATGACCGGTTCCCGGCATTTCCGGTCCGCCACAGTTCAGGATCCAGGAATCCTTCACGGCATTCCGGATCTCCTGTGCCATGATACGCCCGGCTTCCGGACCACCCCCCATTACCAGGGTCCGGTCATGCCGTCGCTTGGCACGCCCGTCCGCATGGCAACCGATGAAATCAAACTTGAAATACCGGACCCCTTTCGCATGGAGACCCTTCAGATTGGATCGCACCCATGCCCTTGCTTCCGGATTGGTCAGATCCAGGATGTAGACCTTGCCATGGGGTTCCCAGAACCATTCCCAGATCGGCAAGGGTTTCCCCTGTTCATCGGGAATCAACCATTCCGGGTGCTGCTTCACCAGGGGATCGAATTCCGAGATCATATAGGGCGCCTTCCAGACCCCCAGTTTCAATCCGCGTTGACTCAACTCACCCGCCAGCCATTTCAAACCCTTCGCGAAACGTTGATTCTCCCCGTAAACACTGGGCAGGTTTTTCCATTCCCAGCCCAGATCAGCCTCGATGATGGTCAACCCCAGAGGTTTCAGTCGTCGGGCAGCAATATCCGCGGTTTCGATCATGCGTTCCTGGGTCAATCCCAACCGGTAGGGATACCAGCTGCACCACGACACGGGTGGCCGTGCCGATGACCGGATCGGATGACGGGCAGCAACACGGTCCCCGTATTGGTCCATCAACGCCAATGGATCATTCCCGAACAAGATCACCATCGGTTCAAGCTGAAGCGATGCGCCTGGCTCCACCTCCAGGTCGCCACCATCAAATCCAGCCGACCAGGCGCATACACGTCCGCGCGAATCCCGCTCGTCACGGAACTGACCGTGCCAACGTTCGGACGATTCAAATCCCGTCAACATCGCCCGTTGACTCAGGCGGTCGTAATAAACCGCGAACAACTGCGAATCGTCTCCTTTAACCTGATCTTCCGATCCCGGTTCACCCTGCTTCGTTGCCGCATCCGACCCGGATGCGCAAATCAAGGGTGTGACCGATCCTGAATAGTTCGCCTGGCGGAGAATGCGCACATCACCCGGCTCGGAACCCCACGTCACCCTGCCGGAAGATCCTTTATCAACCTTCCACAACTGAATAGCGTTCAGTATCGCCCGGGACGAACCATGGTAATGCAGGGCTGGCAAAAGGCAGAACCCATTGGTCAATGGTTCCACTTCAACCTGCAGGGTACAATTCCCCTTGAATTGAACGGTCCACCCGGCAGGCAGACTGCCGGTTCCAGACCTGTCAGGAACCATGCCTGCAACCGCCAGATCCTTCCCGTTCAGGGTCACGCCGGACATCAACCCGGACATGTGGAACGCCTTCCATTCCCGACAAGTCAAGCGCCACGCGTTCGTTCCGTGAAGGGTTAACTGGATTCGTTCATTACGGTTACCCATGGTGGTTCCCTCCTGAAACATGCAATGGGAGTTCCCTACCACGAATCGATATCCCCTGCAAAGCACCATCCATACCACCATCCATATCCGATGAGTTGCCGAACATCCAGTTTCCTGATAGGGTTCGGCAGCTGCAAATACAGGAGGTGCGTGTGACCGGTCCCGTCAAAGTACTCTTGCTGGGTGATTCCATACGTCTCAGCTACCAACCCCACGTGGCAACCCTTCTCGTTAACCGGGCCGAGGTGGTTGGACCCGCCGACAACTGCCAGTACGCCTTGTTCACGCTGGCGTCCATCGACCGGTGGATCCAGGCGCTCGGCAAACCGGATATCATCCACTGGAACAATGGCCTGCATGATTCCGGGCATAATCCCAACCGTTATCCGAAACAAATCCCCCTCGACATGTATCGGAACAATCTCGTTTTCATCCTTAAGGCACTTCACGCCCACACCCCGCACATCATCTGGGCCACGATGACTCCGGTTGACACCGTCCGGCGTCCGTTCCAAGCCGACCAATGGGCCTGGCGAAACGAAGAAATCGATAGTTACAACCAGGCGGCCCTCGCGGTCATGCATGAGCACCAGGTCCCGGTGAATGATTTGCACGGCCTGGTCCAACCGCATATGCAGGATTACCTGGTCGGGGACGGTGTCCACCTCAACGAAGCCGGCCAGATCGCCTGCGCCAAAGCCGTGACCCATGCGGTCCTGCAAATCATGGAGAAGCATAACCGCTAAACGTGGCTTCGATGAAAACCCCGGTCATCATCCTCTACAACCTCCCCGCCAAAGCCGGGACACCGGGCGTCTGCCCGGAATCCGACCGGGGTGTCTTGAACGCAGTCAAAGCCGTTGAGCAGGCGCTCCAATCAGAATCCACCCCCTGCCGCCGTGTCGGCATCCGTATCCTGGCCGATATTGCCCTCGCCCTTTCACCCTATCCCCATGCCGTGGTATTCAACCTGGTGGAACGACTGGACGGTGATCTGGCCGATTACAATCTGGTTCCCGCCGTTTGCCGTGCCCTGCACCACCCCGTCACCGGCAACGACACCGCCGCCCTGCAGGTCACCCACGACAAATGGGTGGCCAAGGCCCGTTTCCAATCCGCCGGCGTCAACACGCCGGCCGGAATGGTCATTCCGCCAGGCGCCCCCCCCTCCCGTCCCCCTTTCCCCCTGCGTTTTCCCGTGCTGGTCAAACCGGTCTCCGCCGACGGTAGTGAAGGCATTGCCATAACCTCCATCATTCACCGACAGGGTCCGGCCCTGCAGGCCGCCATCCGCCGCATCCACCGGCAATTCCATCAACCGGCACTGATCGAGGAATTCATCGCCGGCCGCGAATTCAATATCTCCATCATTCAGGACGGTCCCCGGGTACGCATCCTGCCGCTGGCTGAGATTGATTTTTCCCTGTTCCCGCCGGATCGACCGCATGTGGTGGATTACCAGCTTAAATGGCATCCCGGCACCCTGGGAGTCGTCTCCCCCCGCAAGGTTCCGGCCAACGTTGATTCCGCCCTCGCCCACACCATCCGTCATCAGGCGCGGCTTGCCTGGCAAGCCGCCGGATGCCGGGACTATGTCCGGGTGGATAGTCGCGTGGATACTGCCGGAATCGTCTTCGTGCTCGAGGTCAATGCCAATCCCGACCTGGCGCCCCTCGCCGGATTGCCGGCCACCCTGCACGCCGCCGGCATCCCGTTCGCCACCTTCGTCCGCATGATGATCCACAACGCCATGACGAATCGGACACGACCCCTGCTCCACGCCCGGCCTTCCATTTCGAAGCGGGCAACGGCTTCGCATCAGATGGTATCTGGCGGTAGCCGGCCTCGGTGAGAGCCGGCCTGCCAGGCCTACGGCAAGGGGCACGACAGCATCCTGGGCCTGGTCAGCGGCATGGCCGTCATGGCTATCAGCCTGCTGTTGATGCGGTAGCCGGCGGCTGGCTCACCGAGGTGCCCGGCAATTGGACCTGGCGCGCCATGCGGATCGCACGCATCAGCAGCATGCCCCCGCCGCTCTCGCCAATGCCAGCCCGTTGATAAACGGTCTCAAAGACGGCATCCGCCCGGTCCGCCGGAACCAGCACTTCCAGCACATCCATTTCATCCCAGCGCGGAATCCCCCGCCGGTCGAGCGGCGTTCCGGGCAACGCACCCCGGGCCGAACACGTGGCCCACTCGTTGATCCCCGCATCAATCAGGGCATCCCGGACGGCATGGGTTACCCCGCGGGACTTGGGTAACATGGCGGTAATCAACCGGTAGGGCGCAACGGGGCGGAAACGGGTCATAGTTCCTCTTCGTTCTGAATGCGGTCCAGCGCCTGCCGGGGCACAAAGGTG
>MHBQ01000098.1 GCA_001803315.1 Lentisphaerae bacterium RIFOXYC12_FULL_60_16 | reverse complement strand
GCCGTTGCCCTTTTCGAAATGGAAGCCCGCCTTCGCGCGGACGCTTCGGCGTGGCATGCCCGGGTTTACCTCGCGGTCCGGGCAAGTACGCCGGCACCGCGATGGAATATGGAAAAGAGTTGTAGTTGCGGGCGGTGCGGGAGTTCTCGGTGGAGCGGATGGTGGAGGCGTATGAGGCGTTATATGGGGGGTGAGGGGGATGGGAGGGGAGTTGACCGGATATACAGGATGGGGACGGGAGATGGATGGGATGGAGAGAACATCGAACAGCGAACAAGGAACACCGAACGCACAAGGACCGTCACCGATAACGCCGGGAATATTATCGCTGATGAACACGGATGAGGAAAAATTGTTGGCCGCATTAGCGTCTATCGCTGTGTATCCGCGGTTATTCCCTCTGGCTCCGGAACAAACGGAAGGGGTGGATGCGGAGATAGCCTATTGACGGCATCAGTGAACATTGATATATTTGTGTTCACAAATAAACGGGTGGGTGTCGGCAGCAGGAAGCAAGACTATGAACGATAAGCACCAGTACCTGTTGGAGAAGGTCTCGGATTGGCTGGAGAACAAGGGTTACCGGCGTGCCCGGCTGCCCGGCAAACTTGACCAGCCGTTCCATGAGCCGGACGGGAGGTTCATCAAGCGTGGTGCGCCTCCCTTGGTGGTAGAGGCCCGGGTCATAAACTTCTACCGTTCCCGGGACTTCCGCGCCCTGGTTGGAGATGCAATCCTTCGCCATCATCATGGAAAGGCATCCAACCCGGCAGAAGACAGCCTGCTGCTTGCCGTCATGATGAACCGGCCAAGCTCAAAGGTTCAGCAGGATCTCCAGGCCTATGCCCAACGCTACCTGCCCGGGTTGAACTGGTATATCCTGGATGAATCCGGCAAAGGCCATGCATGCCTGAACCACCGGGAGGAGCCCTTGGTGGTTCGGGAGGCCTTTCGTCATGGGATCGAAGGCCGGTCACAGGCATCTTCGGGCAGTATCTTCTCCCCGGGCAACCAGTGGCTGTTCAAGATCCTCCTTCTCGCAGGCATCGACCGGCGATACTGGGGCGGCCCCGACAAACTTCCCGGCAACATCAGCGAGCTGGCAGAAATGTCCAGGGTGTCCCAACCGGCCGTTTCTTCTTTCGTGATGAAGGCGGAGAAGGCCGGGTTTTTGAAACGCGTCTCCTCCGGTTTTGTTGTCCTGCGGCATCAAGACCTGTTGGATGAATGGTTCTATGTCGCCAAAAACCGGCGGAAAGAAGACATGGGGCTACGGTCCCTTTATGGGGATGAAGATCCCGGGCATCTCGTGGAGAAGATCCGGAAGTATTGCCGGAAAGCGGGTGAAGACGAAGATGTGCCGCCCCTGGTTGTTAGCCATCATGTTGCGTGCCACCTGATGAAGGTCGGACGCTCCAATGTGAT
This sequence comes from Lentisphaerae bacterium RIFOXYC12_FULL_60_16, assembly GCA_001803315.1. GTDB lineage: Bacteria > Verrucomicrobiota > Kiritimatiellia > UBA8416 > YA12-FULL-60-10 > YA12-FULL-60-10. The sequence continues at coordinate 11,056 of MHBQ01000098.1, read as the reverse complement.
GTTCGCCAGGCTCTATGCGAACCGTCCCGTGGAACCGATCATGGCCGCCCTGGATCTGGCGCCGGATGACTCCGCAGATCCCCGGTTATTGCTGGCCATTCCACCCCTCAGTCAGTCAATTCGGGCCGGTTATGTGGTGTGCGATGGAGTTCCTGTCTGCGACATCCTTCAGTGCTATCTGGATGTCCGGTCATCCATGGCACGCGGCAGCGAACAGGCCGCGTACATCCTGGATAAGATTTTAGAGCCGCATTTTGAAAGGAACAGCCATGCTGCTGGGGCGTGATTTTGATCCGTTCTTTGCGCAGGTTGTCGGTATTCTGGAGCCGTATCTGCAGGAGGTGTTGTGCATCGGGGGTTGTGCGAATGCCCTCTACCGGTTCCATGCCTTGGCAAGTCCCATGCCTTGGGCGTACCTCGGTACCAAGGATATTGATTTCGCCACTCCGCTGCGGTTTCCGATGAAGGGCGGGAAACCTGTTGCCACGCTCATGAAGGAAGCCCGGTTGGTGGAGGATCTTCAAGGTAGCGGCACGGATGCAGTGATAAAATACAAGCCGCTCGACCCCGATCTCGCTGCGGACTTGGAGTTCCTATGTCCCTTGTCCGGTGCGAAGGGGCAGCGAGGGAATTCCAACCTGGCGGCGTGTGAGGTTCAGGAGGGATTGCATGCTCAACCCCTCCGTTACCTTGATATCCTGTTCTGCAGACCCTGGACGGTCTCCATCGGAAAGATCGCGGAATTCAGGAAACCGGGTGGGTTCCGGGTTCGTGTTCCGAATCCTGCGGCGTATGTCGTGCAGAAAGTTCTGATCCGCGATCAGCGGCGTAGCGATCCGTCGAAGGCGAAGGACTGCTACTACCTGTACGAGATTTCTGTGGTGTTCAGAGATGCCTTGGATCATCTGGCTGCCGAGTTTGCTCAGTTGGCTCCGTTCCTCCCCTCCTGGAAGAAACGGTTTCAGCATGAAGCACGGCACCTGTTTCAATCCCGGCATGCCGAGGGGCCAACGTTGGCCATGCAGGTATACCGGGATGCTGGCAGTCCTCATTCCGTCGGAGGCCGTCCGTTGACCCCAGAGATGATCTACCGCTCGGTCAATAGGCTTCTCGAAAATTGGTGATCGCGAAATGGGGAGGCGCAGAGGTAGCAGAGAGGGACAGCAGCCGCCTGCGCCCAGAGGCTACGGCGCGCCAGGGAGGTTTCGGGTCTTTGTACCGCCCGAGTACGGTTGGAACAAATCCCCGCAACGGTGGCCCCAGAAGAGTTTGGGAGGGGAATGGGGAACCCATGCTTCGCTCAGAAGCTACGCAGGGCAGGTGTTGAAGGTGGAAGGTGCGCAGCATATGGAGGGCGAACGTCCTCGTGAGCCGTCTGGGAGTTTGACGGGATAGACAGGATGGGATGGGAGATCGAACAGCGAACAAGGAACACCGAACGCACAAGTAAAGGGATCGATGACCGTTGGCCGACTCCCATCATTTCGGTAAACGAGAACGGGCGACCCGCCTTCGTTCGGACGCTACGGCGTGGCACGCGAGAGTGGCATACGAGTAACCGAAACCTCTCCTTTCCCCATCCGTCTGCGAACTCCTCTTCGAGGCAACGTTCCGGCTGGTATGGGCTTGGCGTCTGCGCCAAGCGCGGACCGGCCGGAACATCCGGTCTGGTGCGGTTCTCTGCTGCCTCTGCGCCTCCCTGGCGCGCCATAGCTTCTGAGCGACGGCGGCTGCGTGAGATCCCATCCCCTCTGGTCTGAATACTGAACACTGAATACTGAATACTTCCCTTTGCCCTTCCCTTTCCCTACGATGCCCCCATCATGATTCGCGCTTTGGACAAATGGCTGCTCCCCTACTTGGGTTCCATTCTCCGGCGTCCACTCAATCCGCCCCGACCCCGCCACCTGATCTTTTGCGTCGCGGACCATTTCGAGCCGCATGTCGGCCATGCCACCGATGCCGAAGCGCTCCGCCGTGTCACCCGCTGGGTCAACGATTTTCCTGCCATCGTCGACGGCATCCGGGACGCCGACGGCCATCTTCCCTGCCACACGTTCTTTTCCCCGGCCGAGGAATACCACCCCGAAACCCTCACCTTTCTATCCACGCTCGTTGAACAACATCTCGGCGAAGTGGAAATCCACCTGCATCACCGCAACGACACGCCGGAAATCCTGCGTAACCGGTTGACCACCTTTCGCCATATCCTGCGCGAATCCCACGGTCTGCTGGGCGCCGACACCTCCGGCCGCATCCGGTACGGATTCGTGCATGGTAACTGGGCCTTGTGCAATTCGCGGCCAGACCGGGACTGGTGCGGCGTCAACGACGAGCTGGATGTCCTGCGCGAGACGGGATGTTATGCGGATTTCACCTTCCCCTCAGCGCCGTCTCCCACCCAGCCGTGTATCGTCAACCGGATCTACCGGGCACGCAATCGACCGGACCAGCCGCGCAGCCATGACCGCGGAACGCCGGTCCGGGCAACGGGCACCCCTGACCCCGACACCCTCATGCTCATCCAGGGTCCCCTGACGGTGAACTGGCGAAGTCGCAAATTCGGTCTCCTGCCTCGCATCGAGAACGGGGCCATGGCCCACGATAATCCGCCCACGGCCCTTCGGGCCGGCCTATGGGTGCGCCAGGCCATCGGGGTCGAAAGCCGGCCGGACCTGGTCTTCGTGAAGGTGCACACCCACGGCGGATCCTCCGCCAACCAGCAGGTCCTGTTGGGCCCGGTCATGCGCAACTTCTACCGGGACCTGGCCGCCCGTTACAACGACGGGGACCGGTGGCGATTGCATTTCGTTTCCGCCCGGGAATGCTATAACCTGATCCGCGCCGTAGAAGACGGACAAACCGGCGATCCGGGTTCGTTCCGGAATTACGAAATCCAACCACCCCCGGCAGCGGGTTGAAAGGAGAAGTATTCAGTATTCAGAGGTCAGTGTTCAGAGGGAGAGCGGAAAGAGGGGAAGTGTTCAGTTGGGGAAGGGAACTCAGAAGGAGCGACATGATGGAGAAGAATCCGTTTGCTAAAGGGTATCGCGACCTTATCGTTTATCAAAAAGCACGTGAAGTTGCGAAGCTGGTGTTCGCTGTGACGAGTTCGTTCCCCAAGGATGAAATGTATTCACTTATCGACCAGGCACGGCGATCCTCCCGCTCGGTAGGCGCTCAGATTGCGGAGGCATGGGCAAAGCGACGTTACCCGAAACATTTCACGTCAAAACTATCAGACGCCGACGGCGAACAAAACGAAACGCAGCACTGGCTTGACACTTCCGTGGACTGCGGATATTTGAAAGCTCCCCATGCGGCGGAATTGAATGGCAAACTCCAGGAAATCGGCCGAATGCTACAGTGCATGATGGATCGTGCTGGGGAATTTCAGGGCCCCAATGATTCCTGTGTCCATGAAACGGCGCAACCCTATGGTTCATCCACGTTGGACAAATTCTTCTCCCCTCTGGTCTGAATACTGAACACTGAATACTAATCTGATCCCATGCCCCCCTTAATCCTCACCATCCTGATTCCCCTTGGCCTGGTCGCCTACGCCTGGATCATCTATCCGGTGATGGTATGGATCCTGGGATCGCGCAGGCATCCGGAACGGCACGATGTCATCCCGGACCCTGAACTTCCCCCCGTAACGGTATTGGTCCCGGCCCACAACGAGGAGACCGACATCGGTCCCCGTATCCGCAACCTGCTGGCACAGGATTATCCGTCCGACCGTTTGACCGTCCTCATTGGCGTTGATGGTTCGACGGATGGAACCGCATCCAATGCGCGCACTGCCGCCGGCGATACAAACCGCGTACAGGTGATCGAGTTCCACAACCGCCAGGGCAAGACCGCAACCCTCAAGGCGCTGGCACGGCAGGCAACCGCCACCGTGCTGGCCTTCACCGATGCCAACACCCGGTTTGAACCCCACACCATTCGTCGCCTGGTGGAACCCCTGGCGGATCCACGGGTGGGTGGCGTGTGCGGACGCCTGATCCTTCACGACCCCGCACAACCGACTCCTGAAAGCAGTTACTGGGAATTCGAGACCCTCCTTAAGCGCGCCGAAAGCCGGCTGGATTCGTGCCTCGGAGCCAACGGAGCGGTTTATGCCCTGCGGCGTGACAGGTTCTGGCAGGAGATCCCTGACACCACCATCGTGGATGATTTTGTTGTGGGCATGAAGGTGCGCGAGCAGGGATACCGCTTGTTATACCGGGAGGATGCGGTGGCCTATGAACCGTTGCCGGATCTCCGGCATGAATGGCAACGACGGGTACGGATCGGAACGGGCGATTACCAGGCCCTGGCGTTGTGCCGCCGGTGCCTCTCCCCCCGGTACGGGAGGTTTGCCTGGATGTTTGCGTCGCACAAGGTGCTCCGCTGGTTTACCCCGCACCTGGTACTGGCCGGTGTGGTCCTGGCATCCGCCGACGTACTGGCAGGAGCCTGGGACGGACTGCACCCCACCTCCGGGCTGTCGATCATCATCACCCTGGGAAGCGGACTTTTCCTGATGATGTCAGCCGCCGGCAGAAGCCTGGCCCAACACGGCCGATCCCGGCCCGCCATCCTGGTCACCGCCTGGCATTTTCTTGCCATGCAGACCGCCCTGATCATGGGATTTGTGCGATACTGCCGGGGATCGCTGCAGGGCGCCTGGGACCGGACGCCGAGGAAGATTGTGGAACGTGGAAAGTAGAACGTGGAACGTGGGAGCAGAGGGCATGGGACATGGGGGGATGGGGAAGTGTTCCGTCTTCAGAAGAGAGTGTTCAGATGGGGAGAGACGGCGTCGCGGGAGCTCCGCCCTCCAGGGGAGGGGAAATGGGAAGTATTCAGTGTTCAGAGGTCAGTGTTCAGATGGGGAGGGGAGCGGAAGGGATGGGGAGATGGACGGGATGGGAAGGATGAATTGAATGCTTTACATGCATGAATATATGGATGTCATGTCCAGAAAAGCATGGATTATGTGATTAAGCGGGAAATGTTTCTAGATTAACTGATGCGTAATATGCTGGTTATAAACATATTACAAATGATATTGACAAATATGCAATGCTATTGCATATTTACGCTATGTGGATAGATCGTAAAATCAATCGTGTTTTGTTGCGGATGGCGAAGATGTTTCCGGCTGTTCTGATTGCTGGACCAAGGCAGGCTGGAAAGACGGCTTTGCTTCGCCATACATTCCCGCATGCCGCGTATGTCTCGCTTGATAATCCGGCTGTTGCGGATGCCGCACGCACAGCCCCGGATTCGTTTCTTTCAGGGTTCAGAAGGCCGGTCATTATTGACGAGATTCAATATGTGCCGTCCTTGTTCCGGCATCTTAAAGTGGTGATTGATGCGGATCAGTGTCCCGGACAATTTCTCCTGACGGGTTCACAATCTTTTCCCTTGATGCAAGGGGTCTCGGAAAGCCTTGCGGGAAGATGTGGATTGATCCGTTTGAATACGCTGTCCCATGAGGAGATCCGGGCGGTAGCGCCTGATATTGAGCCGGTACGTTGTGTTCATCGGGGAGGATATCCAGCCCTGTATGCCGGCACGGACATGGATGGCGAACTCTGGTACCCGTCGTATGTGGCAACCTATGTCGAACGTGATATACGCAACATGCTGAATGTCCAGGACCTCACGGTCTTTAACCGGCTGGTCCGGGCCTGTGCCGTTCGAACGGCACAGACGCTGAACTACACCGACCTGGCCCGTGATGTGGCCATTGCCCCGAACACAGCTCGCCAGTGGGTCTCCCTGCTGGTGGCGTCGGGACTGATTACGCTGGCGGATTCCTTTCATGCCAATCGTGGCAAACGCCTGATCAAGGCTCCCAAGGTGCATATTTCCGATACGGGGCTGGGTTGTCACCTGGCGGGAATCGTAAGCGAAACGATGTTGATGGGGTCGGCGATGTTCGGCGCGTTCTGGGAATCCTTCGTGGTGGGGCAGGTGGTACGCGCGATCGCGGATACCGGGCTTTCCATTCCAGTCCATCACTGGCGTACGGCGGTCGGGCAGGAAGTCGATATCGTTCTGGAAATCGGCGATTCGCTGATAGCGTTTGAATGCAAGGCGGGGGAACATCCGGACGCAGACGATGCTCGCGGGATTCGGGCTTTCCGGCAGTCACAGGGTTCCAGCCGGGTACATTTTGCCGGGATTGTGAGCCGTTCGCCCGCGGACTATCTGTTGCCGGATGGAACGGAAGTGTTGGGGGTTGGATCGTTACCTGAAAAATTGCGCGAGCTGTTGGGGTGAAGGGAGGAGAGCGGGGCGAGGGGCGAGGGGCGAGAGCGGCATGGCGCATGGGGCAGAGAGCATGGGAGGGGAGAGGGGCGGGGGAAGAGGGTGTGCGGAGCACTGGTAGGGCGAGGTGTCCCTACCGAGCCGTCTGGATTCGGTTGACGATAGCGGGCGATCCCGACTCTCTTTGAGGTCGGGAGATAACGAGCAGGAATTTCCCGAATCGTCCACCGCTCTCGTCGCCCGCTATCGTGTTCCGATCCTCTCCCGCTTTTCTTTTCCGTCTTCCGTTTTCCGTTCCCCGCCACCCTCCTCCGTGTTAGCCTGACTGGTATGCGTCTATTGTTTACCAGCCATTTGTACCCGAACACGGTTGAACCGGGAGAAGCACCTTTCCACCGGCAACTGGTCAAGGCGCTGGGCCGCCAGGTTGACGTGCGGGTTATGGCCCCGGTCCCTGTACGGCCGTTTAAACATCTGCCGCCGGTACTCGAGCAGTTGGACGGTATCGAGGTACGTCATCCCCGGGTGTTTTATACCCCCGGGTTCCTCATCCACCACCATTGGCGCATGTTCCGGCATGCGATTGAACCGGCATTCCGCTCACTGGCCGACACCTGGAGGCCCGACCGGGTGCTGGCCGGGTTCATCTATCCCGATGCCGCGGCCTGGGTCCCCTTGTGTCATTCCATGGGCGTGCCCTGTTCCGTCCGGGTGAATGGTTCGGATTTCCGCCTGCGTTTTCATCAGCCGGCATTCCGCGACCGGATACGCACGACCCTGCTCCAGGCGGATCACGTGTTTGGACATGGCCGCCGGCTGGTCGGGGAGATGACGGCCGCCGGCGTGCCGGCTGACCGGCTGACCGCGGTCTGGAATGGCATTGACCATGACCGGTTCAACCCGCAATCCCGGACGGAAAGCCGCCGACACCTGCTGCAAAACGGACACCCCCGGCTCGCGGATCCGGCGCTACGCCTGGTGCTGGCCGTGGGACATCTCGACCCGGTGAAGGGACAGGATCAACTGCTGAAAGCCTGGCAGCAGGTCGTAGCGGACCGCGCGGATTACGACAATCTGCTGCTGGTGCTGATCGGCGTCGGGAGCAAACGCCGGGACTGGGAAGCCCTGGCCGACCGGTATGGCATCCGGCACCTCGTCTACTTTGCCGGGGCCAGGCCGCACGATGAGATTCCACAGTGGATGAATGCGGCGGATTGCCTGTGCCTGCCCAGCCGGTCGGAAGGAACCCCGAATGTGGTACTCGAATCCCTGGCATGCGGGACCCCGGTGGTGGCAACCGGGGTGGGGGAAGTGCCGGAGCTGCTGAAGGAAGGCATTACCGGTTTTGTCGTGGAGACAGGATCCGGGGATTATGCCGACCCGCTGACCCGGGGGATACTGACGGCGTTGCGGCACCCGTGGGACCGGGCATTGATCTCCGCTTCAGCCGCCGCGTACACATGGGATCGCACCGCACGGGAGATATTGGGGCTTTGATGATTGGGGGGAGCGGAGCGCAGGCAGGGCGCGATCGCCGAGCGCGACGTCTGATAGGGATGAGAGATACACAGGACAGATAAGAGGAACATCGAACAGCGAACAAGGAACACCGAACGCACAAGGAAACACTCTCTGGTCTGAACACTGAATACTCTCTTCTCTTATCTGGTCTGAACACTGAACACTGAACACTGAATACTTTTCCAATCCCTCCTCGTTGCTTCCACGATCGTGCGCAGGGTCTGGACGCGTGATGACCAGTCGGCGTCTGCTACGCGGTTGGATATGGCCAGGTGGTCGGTACGTTGGATCGCGGCATCCAGGGCGGTCAGCCATTCATCCCGGGTCCGGCATAGGATGATGTCCGGCGACATGCCGTGCAATTCCGGGATGTCCGAGGCGACCACGGGTACCCCGGCAGCCAGCAGTTCGAGTGTCTTGACCGGATTAACCGACTGCATGCGTTCCTGCCGCATGTCGTAGGGAATGATGGCGGCGGAGAATGTGCTGCAATACGCGGGTAATTCGGCATGTTCACGGCGTCCGGTGAGCGTTACGTTGGCACAGGCCCGCAAGGCGGATACGTCGGCATACCACTCGCCAATCAGGATGAAGTCCCACTGCGGGCGAGCATGGGCCAGTTGTTCGATCAGGTCGAAATCCACCCAGGCATGCAGGTTCCCGTAGAATCCGATGACCGGCCGGGGTGATGGGCGGAATCGGTCAGGTTGTGCGCCATCATGAAACTGGTTGTAGGCAACGCCATGCGGACTGTAATGCACCCGGTTGCCGGCAACCCGACGGCATTTCTCAACCAGGAACCGGGAAACGGCAAAAACGATATCGGCACGCTGGAGCAGGTCCTGTTCCCTGCGGTCGAGCCAGGCGCCGTCCAGATTGTGAAAGGTGCTCCAGTCGTCCACGCACACATATACCGTGAATGCGCCGGGAGGGATGAGGTCAACCGCGTTGGGGACGAAGCACCAGTATTCCGGGGTCGCAGGGCGGGAAATTGGCGCCTGCAGACGGAACAGCAGGCGGTTGATGGCCCGGCTTGCGGCGGAACGGGCCTGTGGAATCAGCAGGGGGGAGAGGACGCGGATGTTGGGTGTCCCGGTTACGGGCCGGCGGAGGTATCCGGCCAGCCGCCGGAACAGGCGGCGGATATCGGAGGGTGAATTCAGGCGGGGCTTGCGGGTGCCGATGGAATTGACCCAGAGGATTTGCCGGGTGCGGGCCATTTCGTGCAGGATGTGCGTGGTGCAGGTGGGGACGTCGTCCCAGTCCTTGGTGAAGGCGATGATGGCGGGCTGGTGGGTGGGATCAATCATGGTTGGGTTGGCAGGTCCGGTTGGACCCGGCGTGCGAAGCGTTGGTAGGGCGAGCTGTCCCTAGCGAGCCGTCTGGTCCGGTTGGTGGTAGGCAGGCCGTGTGATGAATATGGAAAAGAGTATGGAGTGCGGAGCGCATGGAGGGCGGGCGGCAGAGGGCAAGGGGTAAGGAGCGAAGCACCGGTAGGGCGAGCTGTCCCTAGCGAGCCGTCTGGGGAAGGGGAGGCTCGGTAGGGACACCTCGCCCTACCTGGGAACGGAAGACGGGAAAAGAAAAACGGGAGGGCCTTTTGCAGAATCCCCGGAAAGCCGGTCGGGGTGGAACCCGACCCTCCATGCGCTTCGCAATCCCCAATCATCTTCCCCTCTCCCGCGTTCCACGTTCAACGTTCTACGTTCCACAATGCCCTGGTCTGAACACGCTCATCCCGTTCCCCTATCCACCACCCGGGCCGGGATGCCGACGGCGGTGGCGTTGTCGGGAATATCATCAACCACCACGGCGTTGGCGCCGATCTTGACGTGGTTCCCGATACGGATGTTGCCGATGAGCTTGGCGCCGGCGCCGATAAAGATATCATTGCCCAGTATGGGCGCCTGTCCCTTGTCGGCGCCGATGGTGACCAGGTGTTCAAGGCGGATGTCGGACCCGCCGCGGACCGCGGAATTGATGACCACGCCATAGCTGTGGATGAGGATAAAGCGGGGCCCGAAGACAGCGCCGCGCCCGATGATGCAGCGTCCGAAGAAGGCGTTGAGCTTGTTGAAGATCATGGCGAAGGGGGCCAGCAAGCGGGGGCGGCAGGCCTGCATCAGGCGGTAGAGGATCATGGCGGAGGTGCCGTCCGTCAGCCAGGCCTTGAGGAGGTTGCGTGGTGTGGCGGTGCCGTACAGCCAGCAGGCTTTGGCGTGCACATCCTCCCGCAACAGGGCAAGCAGGTTCATCGGGCGAGCGTAGCATGAGGGGGAGGGGGAGGGGAAGTATTCAGTATTCAGAAGAGAGTGTTCAGTTGAGATGGGGAGATGATTGGTTGATTGGGAAATTGGATGATTTGGTGTGCGAAGCGCATGGAGGGGCGAGCCTGCCCTGAGCGGAGTCGAAGGGCTCCCGCGAGCCCGTCTGGATAGGGATGGGAGTTTGACCGGATAGACAGGATGGGATGGGAGATGGACGGGATGGAGAGAACATCGAACAGCGAACAAGGAACACCGAACGCACAAGGAAAGGGATGGGGGAAGTATTCAGTGTTCAGAAGAGAGTGTTCAGTTAAGGAAGAGATGAGACACTCTGGTCTGAACACTGAAAACTGAACACTGAATACTCGTCTCGTCGCCACACCCTGGCTCCCGCATGACCGGTTGACATGCACTTCGGATTCGACGATATTGGGTCGCATGAAAGCGAGCGTAATAGCAAGGACGTTGGCGTTAAACCGTGAGCTGGAACGCGTAATGGCCATCCTGCTGGAATCTTATGCGCCGCAGTTGGTTTATGTCTATGGGTCAATGGCTAGCGGTAATATTTCCGAATGGTCGGACATTGATCTGGTCATTGTTAAAGAGACGGACAAGCGTTTTCTTGACCGGACGGCAGAGGTGCTGGAATTGCTTTCACCACGAATCGGGATGGATATTGTGGTTTACACGCCTGGCGAATGGTCCGTTCTGTTGCAGAAGCAGCATTTTGTGAGAGAAGAGATTGCCCAAAAGGGTAAGCTTCTATATGCCGCCTGAAGTGAACAACTGGTTCGAATTCGCACGGGAAGACCTGCAGATGGCCCGACTTGCGATTCGTGAAGGTCTATATAATCAGGTTTGCTTTCATGCCCAGCAGGCTGTCGAGAAAATGCTGAAGGGATTGTTGGCACTGGAGAACGGAATCGACGAAGTGTGGGACGAAGCGTAAACGACGAATCGTAGGGACGAAGTGGAGCGACAAAGTGTAGCCTGCGGACGGG
>MHBQ01000097.1:25155-27511 GCA_001803315.1 Lentisphaerae bacterium RIFOXYC12_FULL_60_16 | reverse complement strand
CGGACCGGTTGATCCTGCTTGCCAACCGCGTTGCCGAACGGGTGGGTACGAAATACCCGGACGTGTGCCTGGTCCTCTATATCTATGTGAATTACTCCCTGCCGCCGACGAAACAGAAGGTGCATCCCAACGTGATCCCCACGCTTGCGCCGATAGACTTCAATCGTATGCATCCCATGACCTGGCCGAACCATCCCAACCAGACGTGGCTGTTGGACATGGTGCAAGGTTGGGGCAGGGTTGCGCCGCGGGTTGCCTTCCGCGGGTATGGATTCAACCTGGCCGAGCTCTCGGCACCCAATCCCTTCATCACCAAGTGGGGTGTGGATATTCCCATCCTGATGAGCAACAACTGCGCCTTCTGGATGCCTGAAACCAAGGGTGGTTTCGAATCCATGCTGCCCGGTTATTATCTGGGTATCCGGCTGACTTTCGACCCGAAGTTAAGAACGGAGATGGTCCTGCAGGACCTGTGGACACGATTTTACGGGCCGGCGGCCGTTCCCATGAGCAACTACTGGCATCGGATGGACCGGGCCTGGCTCGAGGCCAACGAGTATGCAGGTTGCGGGTTCGGGTACCTGCGCATGTTCACGCCCGACGTGTTGAAGGAGGCCCGGGCGGCGGTCAACGAGGCGCTCAAGCTCAGCGGTAGCCCGACCGGCGTGGAACACCGGCGGGTCAAGCTGATCGATGAATCCCTGGGTGCGTTCGAGCAGTTCATGACGATGCGGCGGGACTGGGCGACGGGACGGCTGGAAGGACTGGCCGCCGACTATGCGTTGTGGCGATCGACCATCACCAATCTGAACGCCCGCTACAACAGCCTTTCAGTGGGGGGGGATTATGGGACGGTGTCGTATCCCGACCGGTTCTACGGCATCGCGTACAAAGAAGCCAGCCGGGTGACCCGTGAACTCGCCCCGCTGGCCGCGCCCCTGGTGCGGTGGCAGTATTGCCTCGACAAGGAGGAGAATGCCGAGGCGCTGGGCTGGACGAAGCCGGAGTTCGACGATTCGGCGTGGAAGACCACGCATGTGGTGATGGAAACCTGGTCCACGCTGGGGCACCACAACACCATGGGCCGGATGGCCTATCGGACGACTGCGCATCTGGAGGCGGCGCCGGCAGGCAAGAAGGCGTTCGTCTGGATCGGTTCCACCGATGGCAGCGCCAAACTGTTCGTGAACGGACAACACGTGAAGTACGTCAAGCCGGAGAAGGGCGAGGTTGTCGACGCCTTTTCCGGCTATTGTGCCCCGGCGCAGTTCGACGTGACGAGCGTCGTGAAGCCCGGCGCCAACCAGCTCACGATCCTGTGCGAGCGCAAGTGGCTGAACGAACTCGGCACCGGGGGCTTGATGGGACCGGTGATGGTGTGGCGTGAAAAATAAATGAGCCGGGAGTCTTGTGCTCCAGGATGCCGATAATTTTCGAATGGTTGGAGTGGGGAAGGGTTCAATATTGTGATCGTGACCAGCCCCGACTACGGTGCAGATTGACGAACTGCTGACACGTGGGGAGTTGAAGGAATTGTTTGGCTGATTGAATACAACATGAAAAGGACACCATGTGCGACCCCAGTAAGGTACTGACGAAATTCGAAGGTAATCCCATCATCACCCCGAAAGACATGCCGTACCCCTGTGAAACCGTCTACAATGCAGGCGTGGCAAAGCGGAAGAATCAATATGTCCTGCTGCTTCGGGTGGGACGGCATGATGGACGTTCGGTGTTCGGACTGGCTACGAGCAAGGACGGTTTCAAGTTTGACATTCATCCCGAACCGGTGTTCAGCCAGGCAACGGAGGGGCTGTTCAAGGGCCCCGAGGATAAAGGTGTTGAAGACCCGCGGGTCACGCAGATCGGTGACACGTATTACATCTTCTACAGTTGCTATTCATCCCGAGGCTTCCAGATCGGCCTTGCCCGGACGCGGGACTTCCTGAACATCGAGCGGGTGGCCCTGACCACGGCCGCCGACTACAGGAACTCCGTCCTCTTCCCTGAAAAGATCAACGGCATGTATGTGCGGTTCGAACGCCCGAACTTCACGAGTTGCGGGGGACCGGGCATCTGGATCAGCTACTCGCCGGATCTGATTCATTGGGGCAACCAGCAGTTGGTGATGCGCCCGGACAAGCATGACATCTGGCAGGATCACAAGGTTGGGCCGGGGGCGCCACCCCTCAAGACCCCGCGCGGATGGCTGAGCATCTACCACGCGACCACGGTGACCATGGCCGGGCAGATATACCGGCTGGGTGTTGCGGTGCACGACCTCAAGGATCCACGGAAGATTATCGGGCGGTCACACCGGTTTATTCTGGCGCCGGAAGCGTATCACGAACGGGTG
>MHBQ01000097.1:0-25139 GCA_001803315.1 Lentisphaerae bacterium RIFOXYC12_FULL_60_16 | reverse complement strand
TGGTCTTCACCAACGGCGCCATCGCGGAACCGGACGGCACCATCAAGGTCTATTATGGTGGTGCAGACACCTGCATGAATGTGGCCACCGGCAAAATCGGCGACCTGATCGATCTTGCCCTGGAGGACGGACCGGACACCACAGTGTGAACGGATGTAGCAGGTACGCGGAAAGAAGGCGGAGTGTGCGCTGTGGAGCGGCGGCAAGTTGATCGAGGGGCGGCCGCGCTGAGTCGTCTGCCGTCTACGGGAGGATTGAACCGAATGACATCTCGAGAACGAGTGATGGCGGCGTTGAACTTTCAGTCGGCCGACCGTGTGCCGTGCGACCTGGCCGGTATGCGTTCCACCGGAATCAGTTGTTTTGCCTACCCGAGGCTCGTGGCGGCCCTCGGTCTTCCGCCGCGCCGACCGAAGGTCTACGACACCGGCCAGATGCTGGCGCTTCCGGACCTGGACGTTCTCGACGCCCTGGGCCTCGACGTCGTGACCGTCGAGGGGACACTGAGCAACGCGTTTGAGCAGCCGGAGCGCTGGGAACCGTACGATTTCAACGGCCGGCTCGATGCACTCGTGCCACGGGGCATCCGTTGGGAGGTCCGGGCGGACGGCACCATCGTGCAGAACGACCGAAGCCTGATGCCGACCGGCGCGTACGTGTTCGACGTCGAGCACGCGGGGCAGCCGCTCATCCTCGAGGGCGACCTGCCCCGACCCGACCTGGCCGCGGCGCGGGCGGATGCGGCGGCGCAGGCGTTCACGGCGGCGGAAATCGCCGGTATCCGCGACGTTCTCCAGCAGGTCCGGCGCGGCACCGACCGGGCCGTCTTTTTCGCGCACGGCAAACTGTACGGCAACCTGAGCCTCTGTGCCTGCGGCGGAATGGGCGTGTTTCCCATCTTCTGCCTGACGGAGCCGGAGCTGGTCACCGGGCTCCACGAGATCGTCACGCAGCGGGTGCTGGCGAATCTGCGGGTGCTGCTGCCGGTCATCGCCGAGTACGTCGACGTGCTGCTGTTATGCGCCGATGACTGGGGGATGCAGAATGGCCTGATCGCGCCCCCGCGGGTGTACCGGGAGCTGTTTCAGCCATTCCTGCGGCGGATCAACGATGAAGTTCACCGGCTCGCCCCGCGCATGAAGACGTTCCTGCACAGCTGCGGGGCCATCTGCGAGGCGCTGGACATCGTGGCGGACTGCGGATTCGACATCGTGAATCCGGTCCAGTGGTGCGCCGGCGCATTCACCCCGGCGCAGTGGAAGGCACGCGCCGCCGCCCGGCGCCTGGCGCTCTGGGGCGGCGGCGTGGATTCCCAGCACACGCTGCCGCTGGGGACGGTGGCCGACGTGGAGCGGCAGGTGCACGAGGTGGTGCCGGTCCTGGCGGCCGGAGGCGGCTACGTGTTCTGCAATATCCACAACATCCTGGCGGAGGTCGCGCCTGAGAAGGTCATCGCCCTCTACAATGCGGCGCATCACGTTGAGGGGCGAGGAGTAACACGATGAACGGCACCAGAGTATGCGGGGGGTATGACCCCGTTCGAGTCTCTACCGATCACATCGGCTGCTCGGCCGGTTTGGAAGGCTGGGACTGCGCCGAAGGCGGGGTCGGCATGGCGACCAGATGGTGCAGCCCTTCACGCACGACGCCGCTATGCTGGATGCCCGCGTGGCGAAAGACGGCCGGGGGGTTGACCTTGCGCCGGCATTCGACGCGGGGACGTTTCCGTGGCCGGAACAACAGGACGTTCAGACCCCATGGGGAACGCTGCGCATCATCGCTGCGGCTGCCGATGACAGCGTGTTGCTGACGCTGACGGCGCTGGTGGAGTTTCGGGTGCAGATCCTGGCGGCAGGCCGGGCGATAGAAACACGAAGCCGCGGGGAAGTTCGGATTCCGTTGTGAAGGGACCACATGGATAAGATCAGATGAACTACGGCAAAACCCAAATTGTTCTCTGCGCCGATGAATTCGATCTTGGCAAACGGGCCGCGAGCGCAGTTGCCGCCACGTTTCGTGAACGGCTTGCCCGGCAGCCGTCGGTCACGGCGGTCTTCGCGGCCGGCGAGAGCCAGATGACATTTCTGGATGCCCTGGCTCAGGAGCAGGGGATCGCCTGGCAGCGCGTCAACTGCTTCAACATCGACGATTTCTGGGACCCCCTGTTGCCGCGGGAGTACACGTGCGGGTGGCAAACCTGGCGGCAACTCTATGAGAAAGTCAAACCCGGGCGCGTGGAACTCGTGCGTTACAACGCGCCGAATGCCGAAGCCGAGGCCCGCCGGTTCGAAGGATTGCTCCGCGAAGCGGCGCCGATCGATATCCTCTGCCAGGGGATCGGCACGTCCGGCCATCTCGCCCTTGATGAGCCCGGGCAGGTGGACTTCAGCACCAGGACGTGGGTCAAGGTGGCTACGGTGGAGGCGCAATCCAAGCGGCAATTGATCGAGGATCCCAATTTCAGAGCGTTTGGCCGGATCCCGGAGAAGGGGATCACCATGACCATTCCCGCCATCATGAGTGCCCGGAACGTGTTCACCATGGTCCCGTTGCGGCTCAAACGCCCCATCATGACAGCGGTTCTCGCGACGCCGGAACCGACCGAAGCGATTCCCGCCACTATTCTCAGCCGTTACCCGGGCGTCCTGTTTCTGGACCGCCAGTCGTGTCCGCCTGCATGTGGTGGAAACCCCTGAAGGCGATGGCATCGCTGCATGATCACGAACCGACAAGGAGAGCCTTACCGATGAAGAACAAGAACGTGAAAATCGCGATGGTCGGCGGCGGCAGCTACGGTTGGATGCCCAAACTGGTCAGCGACCTGGTCCAGACCCCTGAAATGGAGGGATGCGAGGTGTTCTTGCTGGATCCCGACATTCGTGCGGCACGGGAAGTCAAGGCCGCCGCTGTAAAAATCGCGACGACGTTCAAGAAGAGATTCCGGTTCGTTGCGACTTCGAACGAAGACACGACCTTCCGGGGTGCGGACTTTGTGGTAATCACAGTTTCCACGGGCGGCCTGGAGATGATGCGGCACGATCTGTCCATTCCGGATAAGTATCGCATATACCAGACGGTCGGAGATTCCGTCGGCCCCGGAGGCTGGTCGCGGACGTTGCGTAATGTCCCGGTGTTCGCGCGGATGGCCCGCAAGATCGAACGGCTCGCGCCGAACGCCATCGTCCTGAATTATACGAATCCGATGGCTTCCCTCACCGGAGCGATCACGGCGGTCTCCTCCCTTCGCGCCGTCGGGTTATGTCACGGTGTGTTCGGCACCGTCGAGGTGCTCGAGGGCATCTTTGGCGTGAAGGAGAAAGACATTGCGCTCAACTTTTGCGGCGTGAATCACTTCTTCTGGCTGCTGGAATTCAGGATCAAGGGGCAGGCCGGCTACCCGCTCTTGCGCAAGGCGCTGAAAGGACGATCATTGGATCGCGCGCTGGCGAGCACAACGGACCCCCACGGATTTTCCCACGCCAATCATCTCCTCTGCGACGAACTGCTGAAGGCATATGGTCACCTGACCTATGTCGGCGACCGCCACACATGCGAGTTCTTCAACGCGTATCTGACCGATAAAGCGGTGATGGAACGTTTCAAACTGGTGCGGACTTCAATCGCGGACAGGTATGCCGGGCGTGAACGGGCGCGGAAGAAGACCCTTGAAGTTGCCGCCGGGAAAGTGCCTCCGCCCAGGAAGAGCCGCGAGACGGCGGTGAACATCATGAAGTCCTTTCTCACCAACAAGCCGTTTGTCGACGTCGTCAATCTTCCCAATGTGGGGCAGATCGACAATCTTCCCCGCGGTGCGGTGGTCGAAACGCTGGGGTTGGTCAATGCACGCGGGTTCAGTCCGATTGCAGCGGGCGCGGTGCCACAGCGGCTCCTGCCCTTGGTCGAACCGCATTGCCGCGTGCAGCAGATGACGTTGGAGGCCGCCCTCAAGGGCGACAAGGATCTCGCGCTGCAGGCGCTGATGCTCGATCCCCTGTGCACGCACCTGGCACCGTCCGACATCCGGAAGATGGGCATGGAGTTGATGGAAGCGACAAAGGAATGGTTGCCGCAGTTCTGACGGCAATGACAGGGACAATGTTGATGGATATTGAGAGGATCACATGGATAAGATCAGATTTGGCATTATCGGTGCAGGGCTTCGAGGCATACTGGCCTTGGGTAAAACATTGCTGGAGCGGCCGGATTGCGAAATCCTTGCCCTCGCCGATCCCAACATCGAGCGATTGAAAATGGCACAGGGCCAGCTGGGCGGCATTCCCCTGCGCCTGCACGTTGATATGCGGGACCTGGTGGCCGAACGGGACATCGACATTGTCATGGTGACCAGTCCCGACCACCTGCATGGCGACCATATCGTGGCCGCCCTGAAGGCCGGGAAACATGTGTTTGCCGATAAGCCGCTGGCCATCAATACCGCGCAATGCAAGGAGATTGTCCGCGTCAGCCGGGAGACAGACCGGATCGTTGATATGGGTTTCAACCTCCGCTACGACGCAGTCTGCCGGAAGATGAAAGAACTTGTGGCTGGTGGTGCCATCGGGCGGTTGATGCTCGTTGAAAACAACGATTACTATGCCGGGGGACGGACCTATATGTGCCGGTGGAACCGTTTTTACGAGAAAAGCGGCGGCCTGTTCTGTCATAAGGGATCCCATGATCTGGACCTGATCAACTGGCTCAATCCGGACGGCCTGCCGGTAACCGTGAGTGCGTTGGCCGGGGTGAATGTCTTCACGCCCGAGGGCCTCCCGTTCCCGTTGGAACCCGGTGAGGAAGCAGGCCCTCATTGTGAAACCTGCCGGGTGGCATACAAGTGTAAAGACCGGCACAACAATACGGTGGATATGTTCCACGGCAAAGCGCCGGACTGTGACGGGTATCACCTTGACACCTGCATGTACCTGTCTGAAAAGAATACGCATGATAACGGCATTGCCATCGTGGAGTATGACAACGGGATGCGCGCCTCCCATTCGGAGTGTTTCTTTACCCCGCTCAACGAGCGGCGGTTCAGCCTGGTCGGGGACCGTGGCCACCTGGATGCCAACACGTCAACCAATTGCATCACCGTCTATCCCCGCTGGACAAAGGACCGCACGGAATACCGCCTGAGCCGTCCGGAAGGGGGACATGGCGGCGCGGACCCCACCATGATTGAGACCCTGATCCGCAACTTCCGAACCCGGACGATCCCGTTCGCGACGTTGCGCGACGGCACCCTGAGCGTTGCCGTTGCCGAAGCAGCGGAACGCTCGCGTCGTGAAGGCCGTACCGTGAAGATCGACGAATTACTGACACGGGCGGAGTTGAAGGACTTGTTCGGACAAGGAAAAGCGTTATGATGCCGCTTTCCCAAACAGGGGAGAATCATAATCAGGATATCCCATGACCGGGGAGGGACTGGACGCATGAAGAAATACCGTGAGTTTTTAGATCGTCGATCGCCGAAGGGGATTCAGGTCACGCAGCCGGTGTCCGGATTTGAATGGACCGAGTTGATTTACCCGGACGTGCCCTGTTTCATGCGCGATGGCAGGAGTTTTGTGTTTTTAAGTTCCGACGGACCGCAGGTCGGTTATCTGGGAAGGAAAGTACGAACGCGCCGCCTGTTCAACGACAAGAAACCCCGCGATCGAGTGCTCATCACCTTTGACGGTCGCTTCGTTTATTACACCGAGATCAGCAAACGGCGGGGCGGGAGCGTGACGCTTTACCGCAAAGACATGGAAACATTCCGGAGCGAGAAACTCTTTCATGCGGCCGGAAAACTGCCTGGAACCAACCTGCCGGCGGCGGCATTCAGCCCGAATACGGTTTCGTCCGACAACCTTCGCCTGGCCGGCGGCATGCGGCTTGGTGACGGCAAGACGAAGGACGCACCGATCGGAATCATCGTGCTCGACCTTGACGAGGGGAAGACCCGCGTCGTCGCCCGGGATCATGATTTCATCAATCCACACCTCCAGTATTGCCGTGCTCCGGACCTGGAGGCGTCACACGACCTGATGATCCAGATGAACCATGGGGTCCATACCGCCGGGCACCGGGGCGGGCCGCCGTCCGTGGGACGCCTGGTCGGGCCGCCGTCCTGTGGGGGGGGTGACGCCCATGTGATTCGTGATGACGGTACGAACTGGCGGGATCTGCCATGGGGCCGTGACGGCAAAGAGTCGTTGATCGGTCACCAGATCTGGCGGGGCAACACGCGGGCGGCCGTGACGGTGATGCTGGAGAATCTCGATACATCCTACGGATGGGCTGACGGTACCCGGCAGGAGGTGGTGGCGGGTTGGCCGGTGAAGGCATCGCGGCGTGCACATAAGGGGCGGCTTACGCCGGGGGGGAGACGGGTGGTGCTTTCCAGGGGTTTCCCGCATGCTCGTTTCTGCCACTTGAATACGGCCGCGACCGGATTGAAATTCGCCCTCGATACCTTTCCCGTATTCGATGGTGAACGGGCGGGCATGCAGATTTATTTCGGGAGCGCCAGGGATGAGCGAAGTCCGCTCAAGTTTACCTATCTGTTAAACTCACAAAACACATTCACCGGCAAGCATCTGCATGCGCACCCGATCCTTTCGCCGGATGGGACCATGTTGTTCTTTAATTCGGCAATTTCCGGTATGCGGCAATTCTATATGGTCACCGGTTTCGAATAACCGGGTGTTGACAGGGTGGAATCGTGTGTAGGAACAACACAAGGAAGAAATATGAAATGTCCGGTTGATAAGTTGGTGCTGGAACGGGTCGGGCCTGCGGAGGCCACGGTGGGGATGATTTCCCTGCCGTTGCCGCGTGAGGTGGCGTCGACATTACGCCTGACTCACCCGCATTCTGCCATGCAGGGTGTTGCCTGGTGGGAACGACACAAGGTGCCCCGCCGATCGCTGGCGTTTGTCATCGACGACAAGGGCGTGCCGGGAACCCTCAAGGCGACCACGGCGAAACGTGCCGGAGGAAAACGCCCGGGCAAAGCGAAGCTGGTGTCACCCTGGCAGGTGAAAACCCGCATCACCAAGGAGAAACTCGACTACACGCCGCACAAGTTCTCGGATATTGCCTCCCTGCGCGGTGTGCCGGCCGGCGAATGCACGACGGTGGAATATGAACTGGAACTCGGCTATGGCGGTCGGTCCCTGGTGCTCCAGATGGGCGCCACCGAGAAGGACGGGAAGACAGGTCCGCACTACTGGCAGAACGTGCAGATTGACCGCCTGTGGTCCAACGAGGTGGTGGAGGCGGTGCGTGTGGGCGGGATCATCTACAATGGTGACAGTTACCTGTGGGGGGATCTTTATCTTCTGCTGTTTGCCAATGGCGTTGCCCATGCCGCCCAGCATTTCGTGACGACACTGCTTCATCCCGAGAGCTATGATTTCCAGGGATTGCCGGTGATCCGCATGGGCGGTGGCAACCTTAAGCCGCTGAACGCCACGTTACCCGCGGATGGTAACCGGTTTGAGCTGGGTGATGTGACCCTGAACCTGGCTGATGCGCTCACGCTTTGCAGCGCCGAGCATCCGGCTAAACTGGAGGCGGTAAACGGAAGCCAGTTCTATTGGGCTTTTGACCGTGTTTTCAATCCGCAGAAGCCTGACTGCGGACCACTTGAATGGGCTCCCGGCACCGCGCGCACGGTCCGTTTCCAGTTCAGTCTTTCAAACGCCGAACCGGTCATTGCCCGTTACCGGGCACCTGCCTGGTGGTACACCCTTGCCGGGGAACCCTGGCCGGGAGGCTTTCTGCCTGTCCGTGGGCGGTACAGTGTTGTGAGCGACATGAAGACCGACGAGATCCGCACCAAGCTGATGACCCGTGGCCGGTTCGATGCCGGATCCGCCGAGTTGGGGAATGACGGGTTCATCGGTTCCGGCATGCTGCGGAATTACTACCTGACCGGCTCGCCTGAAATCTTCAAGGATGCCTTGGACTATTGCTATTTCTGGGCGGATTGGGCGGTGGACCATCGTGACTTCTCGGTCCACCAGTGGATCGGCGGATGGGGGTGGAAGACCTGTGCCTACACCAAGTTCCGTGATCTTCTTATGGGTTACCTCGAAACGGGGGACCCGTACCTGCAGGACGGTGTCGAAATGGTCGCCGAGCGGTACTGGACATGGTTCCGCGCCAACTGGCCGCGGTGCACGATTGGACGGGATTCGTTTGAGGTGAGCGGGTGGGCCTGGTTGTGGCGGTTCTTCCGGACCGAGCATGCCCGTGAACGTACCCGGGAATTGGCCAGGATGCTCAAGCTGGTGCTCGAGGAGCGTGGGGTGATCGGGGGTCAGATGGGGGCGGGGCCCCATCCGGGGTACCTCTCGTCCCTCTACATGAGCGGTGTCTGCATGATCAGCCTGCTTGAGGTTGCGGAAGCCGAGCAGGAAGAGGGGAATGAATCGGCCATCCAGGAAATTGTTGGATTGCTTCATCGTGTCCATGTCCAATTCAACCGGTCGGATGTCGAGTTGTTTCCCAGCAATTACAACCCGGAAAAGAAGGATTGGCATGCCTATCGGGGGACCACCTGGGCCTGTCTGGCCGTGCGGATCTATCCAGAGATGATCCGTCTCCAGGGGCATACGGATGATGCGACGCTCCTGGGCCTTTCCCGGTGCGTGGCGCCGGAGCTGCCGCCGATCACGGAATTTGCCAGCAACCGCGCCGGTGACGGCCTGTTGCAACCGGTTTTCTATGATCCGCTGGTGCTGGGTTGTCGCCTTGCAGGGGATGGCGTCAGCCTGGAACCCCTGGGGACTCCCGAGCATTGGGCGTCGGCGTGGAGTGTCTCAACGCCCTTCGGGGAATTGAAGATAACGGTAGAGCGTCAGGCCGGCCAGGTGCGAATGGTATTCGGCGCCACCAAACGATTCCCCGTGACGGTTCGTTGGGCGGGGAAGACGATCCGCACCACCAGTAAGGGAAATGCGGTATTTATCGTATGAAAAAAGACCCTACCGGTAACAATCAGGCTGCTGTGTCGCAGATGAAACGCCTGGGTGTGAACTTCTCGACAGCCCGTGAACTGATCGGACTGTTGGATTCCCGGAAGCCTGCGCTCCGGTTTTCGGCCGGAACTTCCGCGCAATGGCGGACCTGGCGGAAACAGTTCCTTGCCAGGGTCAACGAGGCGCTTGGTCCCGACCTCCCCAAAGTCGCTCCCCGGCCACGGGTGGTCGAAAAAATCGATGCGGGTGATCATTGGCGTTACCAGTTGGTATATCGCACGACGGCAAGGATGTCGGCGCCCGGCTATCTGCTGGTCCCCAAATCGCATGCAGGGTCTGGCGCCAGGTTGCCCGCCGTTTTGACTATTCACGGTCATGGCCATGGCGGATGCGATCTGGTGGGGCTGTCACCGGAGGAGAAGACCGGCGGTAATGTCCACCACAATTACGCCTTGAGTGTGGTCCGACGCGGGATGGTGGCCTTCGCCCCCGAGTTGCGTGGGTTTGGTCAACGGGCGGTTGATGAGGATCAGCTCGGGCGGATCATCCGCGAACGGGGTGATCCCGAGGCAAAGTATTTCAGGCGCGACCTGTGCAACGTACAGGACCTGAAAGCCAACCTGCTTGGCTATACTTTCATGCGTCTGCAATTGCACGATCTGTCCGTGGCGCTGGACGTGTTGCAGGCCCGGCCGGAAGTCAACCCGGCCCGGATTGGCGCCTGCGGACTGTCGACCGGCGGCATGATGACGCTTTTCCTGACCGCCCTGGATCCGCGGATCAAGACGGCGACAATCAGTGGAACCTTGACCTCATACCGGTCCTATGCATTCCAGATCGAGACCACCTGTGGCAGTCAGTTGCCGCACGGAATTTTGCAATGGGGTGACCTGGCGGATGTCGGGTGTCTGATTGCGCCGCGGCCCGTGTGTTTTGAGAGCGGGGCGGAAGATTTCGGCTTTCTGCCCGGGGTGGCAAAAAAGGAATTCCGCCGGGTAAAACGCTGTTTTCAAGTTGCCGGTGTACCGGATCGGGCGGTGTTCGACGCGTTCAGCGGCGGTCACGAATGGCATGGTGAGGTCGGCCTGCCCATGATGGAATCCTGGCTGAAACGTTGATCGCATTGCCGGTGTGGGGATCAAACGCCAGGATGTGTAGGGACGGTTGGCCTTCAAGTCGTTCAGGATGTCGGGTAAGGCGGTAGCGGATAGTTTCCGTACCGCTTGAATGCATCGTGTTGCCGCTGGGCCTGGGCGGCCGTCAGGTTGACGGATTCCGGTTGCTGGTATGCCTTGACCATGAAGCCGCCGCCGAAATTCCCCAGGTGCCAGACCTGGCGATGCGCTTCATCCTCGATGGCGTCGAGGTCGCCGGAACCGATGGTGGTCTGGATGTCCACGGGGTTCCAGAAACAGATCTTCCCCCCGTAATGTTTGCCCAGCCACTCGATTCCCATCAAGGCCGGCTGATCAAGTTGCAGGATATCACACCCGGCCTCGATAAACATGTCCATATATGGACGGACCTGGCCGCAACAGTGATGGATGAAATGCATGCCGTACGAATGGAGCAGGTCGATCGTTTGCTTGTATCGCGGGAAATACAATTCACGGAAAGTCGCCGGGCTGACCAGTGGACGGTCATTGGTGCCCATATCATCCCAAGTGATGACGCCGTCCATTCCGGCGGCGGCATAGTGTTGTATGATCGTGGTGCGGATGTCGATAAGCCGGTCAAGTAAACGGGCCAGATTGTCCGGTTCCAGGGCATGGTCCATGAACCAGTTTTCCATACCGCGCAGATCGCTGGGCAGCAGCATCAGGCTGGGGATGTGGCCGTAGACGTATTTGCCGGCGGCATGTCCCTGGTCGACCCCTGCCTGGAGGTTTGCCCACCGCCAGTCTGCGTTGAAGTCGGGGAAGCGGTAGGTGTCCAGCAGATGCCAGCCTTCGCCCAGGGGAAAACCGACGGCCTCGCCAACCTGTGTGCCCAGGGTACGCCGGCGTATGCCCCACTCGGTGACCCATTCCGTTTGTCCCGGTTTCGGGGTGAACCGGGGGTCGGACGCATAGCCTGCACCGGCGAAATCCGTCTCCGGCCAGATCCGGCCCTGGATCGGATCGGTATGGAAATGCCACCCGATCCGCGGCGGATCCCGGAACTCGATGCAGCGTTTGACAATCTCACGGGACGTCATGTCCGGTTCCCTGAGTCTGGAGAATAGAACGAACGAAATCAGGTTTATGAGTACATGTTGGTTCGTATTTTGTCAAATAGGGTAATCCTCTTTCATTATTTCCGTCTTTGTACGATCTCGGTTTGCTACGGAATGATGGCGCCAGCGAGATAGAGTGGGGCATGCAGGAGGCCCCGGTCGAGCTGGTTGGCGCCCAGACCGGAGAAGAGGATGGCCTTTTCCGGTTTGTGAGCGCTCCGGTAAGTCTGCATGCTCTTTGCCTTGGTGTTCAGGCCGGCTTTGACCTCGATGGGAATGATCCGGTCGTCGCTGGACAGCAGAAACTCGATTTCCGCGGTCGTTCCCCGCCAGGTAAAGAGAGGCCCTCGCCCGGCGCAAAGCAACTCATTCAGGACCGCGTTCTCCGCCATGAACCCCTTGAATTGTCCGAAATCGTAGCGATGGATCACGGCGGGATCCAGGTGAAGCATGGCCCCCAGCAACCCGGTGTCACCGAGGTACAGCATGAACGCGTTCGGTTCCGCACAGGCCGCCAAAGGCTGTTGGATGGTGCGACAAATGGGAACACGATGGATCAGCCCGGCGCGGACCAGCCACTCGATTGGTCCCTCCAGAACATCGTAGGTGGAGCGTCCGGACACGACATCCTTGAAGAGAAACTTCCGCACGCCCGTCGTCTCCCGCGCCAGTTGCGCAGGGATGCTGTTCAGGACCGCGGCAATACGCACGGCCTTGAGCGAACC
Source organism: Lentisphaerae bacterium RIFOXYC12_FULL_60_16 (assembly GCA_001803315.1). Lineage (GTDB taxonomy): Bacteria > Verrucomicrobiota > Kiritimatiellia > UBA8416 > YA12-FULL-60-10 > YA12-FULL-60-10. The sequence goes on along the minus strand of MHBQ01000097.1, from coordinate 13,233 downwards.
GGCATGTTTGGCGATGTCGTCCAGGTAGGAATCGATGAGTTCACGCTGGATGGAGCGGACCGCTTGGAAAGCGGCGACCCGCGTATCCCGCAACGTGGCGTAGCGCTGTACCGGTTCAGGCATGCCCCCGGTAATGAGGTATTCTTTGAACAGCCCGAACGCTTTGGCGTGAATCGCCGGTGAGAGTTCGGTCATCGCGACCGCGGCCGTAGACAAGGCATCCCGCAAGGCCTTTTCACCCAGGGCCTCAATAAACTCGAAAAACGACATGGGCCGGAGCCACTCCCGTTGCACTTTACCCACCGGGAAGTTTTGTTCCGAAAGGCCGAGTCCAAGTAGCGATCCGGACGCGCAGATCCATGCGGTCGGGTACGTCTCGCAGAAGTACTTCAACGTGGTTAGTGCCTCGGGGCAGAGCTGGACTTCATCGAACACCACCAGGGTGCGATCCAAGGAAATATCCCGGTTCAGATAGACGCTGAGATCGGTCAAAATGCGCTTGGGTTGGAGGTCCGGCGCGAACAGTCCGCGCAAGGTCTTGTCCTCGGCAAAATCCAGAAACACACAGTCCGCGAATTCCGTTCGCCCAAACTCGCGGAGAATCCATGTCTTGCCCACTTGGCGCACCCCTTGCACCAGGAGTGGCTTGCGCTCAGGCGCCTGTTTCCAAGCGATCAGCGTCTTCCAAAATGCCCGTTTCATGGCACTAACGTATCAGATAAAAGAATGATGTCAACTAATATTCGATCGAATAATAGCATCATAATGCCTTTATCAAATTGTATTTAGGTCTTTTTCTTAACAAAATATGCCTGTAAATCTGTGGACTTTGCCGAAGGCAAAGTCCACAGACATGCTGGGAGAGGCTCGCTTCCCGGCAATAGCTCGCCGTGGTAACAGACTCTGCCGCAGGCCGGATACGGGAACTGGATCACCTCAGTGCGGCTCCCCGGGCCAGCCACTCGTGGGTGGCTTTTTCGTCATCGCCGGCATGCACGAAAATGAAGCGGGTGCCTGCCGGGGCACGGGTGACCAGTTGTTCGATCGCTTCGTCCGACATCCAGGCCAGGCAATGAACCGGCGCGTCAGGTCCCGCGAAGTGGTCCAGGATCGGCAGATAGCCATGCTTGGACTGGACCCGGTTGAAGGCGTAGAAGTTGGGAATCTTGTTGAAACCCGGAAACTGGTGTTCGGCGTCGGCACAGCAGTGCATGCCGAGGCTGCCGAAGGTTTCGGACAGGTCCTTGAGTTCCGGCAGGCAGAATGTCTCGAACATCTCCGGGCTCATGATGCCTGCTTCATCATTGGAAACCCAGGGGCCCAGATGGGGTGGCACCCAATTGCCGGGACAGTGGCAGGGGCTCATCGTGGGGAATTCCTTGCGCAACGCGATCAGGAAGGTTTTCAACAGGAGGGCGCATTTGGCGCTCAGGCGCTTGACCGCGTCCGGTTCTGTAACCATGGCGCACAGCAGATCGTTCTTGTCCCATATCTGGGCGGCGATATCGAATCCGGTCTGCATGTCGCACGGACCAAGGTCCACATCCTTGCCCAGTTCCCGTTGAACCGCGCGGCCCAGTTCGAAAACACGATACAGGCATTCCGTCTTCCAGATGTCGGGAACCTCAAGTTTATCCGCCTCGGCCGCGCAGGTCACCAGGGGGATGGCGCAGGGCATGTCCTCCGGCGGAATATGGACCTTGCACCCGAATGACTGGGCGAAAATCTGGGTTCCCGTGGAAAGCTTGGCGAGCGGCACAAGATCGTCGTGGAACCGCTCAAGCGAGTCAACCCTGCGGCGGTATTCGTCGGCCACCCAGGGGACCCATTTTTGTATGGGTTCTCGGGACAGGGTGTAATCGCCCACCTGGGTCAGTGAAACGGGTGCCGGTTGGTGCATGAAGGCATGCCGTCGCGCGGTTCCGGCAAAGATGTCGCGGATGTGTTGCTGGTTGCGTTCGATAAGCGGGTTCATACTTCCAGTCCTTTCCTGGGGGGGAAATTGGCAGAGGGCACCATGTCGAAAGTCGACAAAGCGGTTCGACGAAGCGTAGACGACAACGCGTGGGACGAAGTGAGGGGACTAGGTGTCATCGCTAACCGCCTTGGAGAGTGCTCTGAGCATGGCTGCAATTCGTCTGAGCAGCTCGCGCCCATCCTCCACGGGGGATGGGTCTGACAAGCAGGAATCGGTAGTAGTCAGATCCACCAGTGTCGCGGACTGCACAGTTGCCCTGTCGGCGATGCCCAGGAACTTGACTTGGTCTGTCCCTGAGAAGCGGCCATTACCCTCCACCGTATTCAGAACGATCGACGTTGTTGACTTGTCCAGTTTGGATAACAGATCCGAACTGCAAATGAACTGCGATGACATGCGCTCCACCCAGGAGATCAGCTGAAGCTCTGTCTGGTACACGTCCAAGTCCTCGTGACTGAACAAGTTGCCCCCTTTTGTGCGATAAGGGGCATGATCTTCGCGCACCCTGTCGGCGGTTGTCTCCCGCATGCGGACAAGCATGCTCACGATCTCCGCCAGTAGGCTCTTTCCTGGACATATGTCGGTGCCCGTCATCAGGGCTCTCGCGACGAAGATATCCAGGCAGGCGGCACACTCCAGCGCGGATCCGCTGGCGTTTCCCAGGTACACGATTCTCTCCTTCGGAGCCCAAGAACTGCTGGCGTGGGCAATATTCAAGAGGATGCTCTCGGCACCACGATCAAGGTGATCGCACGCCGCAACGCGCCGGGGCAGCTCGTCCAAGAGCGTCCTGCGCATGGATGCGAACTGCATGCCTTTCTGGTAGACTTTCAGTTTTTCATGGCCAAAGTGCTCTGCCATACCTGCCACTCCCATCCGTGCGACACCACACTTCGTCGCTTTCTTCGTCCCATACTTTGTCGTCAACGCTTCGTCGCAAGACTTCGTCGAGGCTACTCATGGCCAGTCATGTCTCCACTGACAGTAACCTGTGGGCTGGTCAATACCGGCACCGTTCCTTGACTGCCTGGGCGTAGTGCAGCAGGTTGTCCTTGGGCGCATGGAAAAAATGGTCGCTGGGCATCATGATGTAACCGCCGCCGGCGCCGTATCCCTTGAAACAGCGCTCGACCTCGGCATAAATCCGGTCGCGCGTTCCCTTTTCCAGGATTTCCGACTGGTTCAGGCCGCCCATCAGTTTGACTTTGGAACCGAGTGACTGTTTGATGACCGCCTCGTCCTGATTATCCCGGATATCGCCGCCACAGCCGGGAGGGGATAGTGTCTCGCTGAAATCGCAATCGTTCTTCGGAATCAAGTCGAGCAATTTCATCATGCCGCCGCAGGTGTGGTAGGAGATGGCGATGCCGGGATCGATCGCGTGAATCAGGGCATGTTGGCGCCGGTCATACGGGATGCAGAATTCCTCGAACATGGCGGGTGAAATGACGTTGTTCGAGGCTGCGCCACCTCCGGTCTCGATCATGGCGAAGACCCCCTTAAGCGGGACCAGGTTCTTTTGGTGGAACTCCATCTTCTTGCGCAAGAGGATCTCCAGAAACTCGTGGGTCCAGGTCGGATCGTCGAAGGCGCGGTAGATCATGTGTTCGGTGCCATAGAAGCAACAGGCATCCTGCCAGGGGGATCCTTGCGGGCCGTTGGTGAAGCTGCGCATGATCCCGTGGTCGCCCAGACGACGCTTTAGCGCCAGTACGGCATCCACGTCCAGCTCCGGAACCGGCCAGTACTTGTCGATCAGGCGGATATCATCGGGTTGTTTGAACAGGTGTTCGGTGGTTGAGGTTGTATAGGCGGAACGCATGGCCTTGCCGGTCAGGGTCCCATCGGGCGTGACGAGCCGGGTTTCGATGGCGGTCATGCCGTCGCCGGCCGGTTGTTCGATGCCGGTCTGCCGCCAGCCGGAGTTTTCCGGATATCGAACGCATGACCAGGGGTAAATCACGGCATCAAGCCCCACGGCGACGAAAGCCTCAAGGTCGTCCGCAACGTCCATGATGTTCCGGTAATGGTAGGGTTGCCACTGGTGGATCGTGGCCGGTACGCGGTCGGGGATACCGCCGCGGATCACCATTTCAAGCCGTTGTTTGGGTGTCATCGTCTGCATGGAGGGTTCTCTTTATGGCGTGGGGTGGTGTGCGCTGTCGAGCATTTGTTCTGCCGGGATGAGCAGTCCGGTGGCAAGCATGTCCAGGGTTTCAGGTGTGGCGGCCGGGTCCGGAATGGTCAGCCAGAAATGGGCTTGCTGGAATCCCTCGTCGATGAAGGGGGCAGGGGAATCTTCCGGATGGGGAACCGGGTTGTGATAGGCGTGGGGTACACAGCGCAGCAGGGTAAGCCGCAACCGGTCCGGCGTGGCGTCGTAGGCGGTTGCGCCGTCACTGACCACCTGCAACCGGCGGTCACTGTCGGTGAGGGTCAGCCAGTCGCCCCAGAACCACTCGTTGCCGTCCAGCGGACGGTCCACAACTGCGCCCGGTGTGCGTACCCGGAACTCGGGTCGGTTCATGCGGAGCGGCAACTCGAGTTTCAATGCCTGCCGGCGATCCTGCCAGTTGATGGATAAAACCAGTTCCACGGCGCCCAGGGCATGCCATTCGATCACATCGAGAATGATGCTTGAATGACCCCAGGAAAACCACCGGCGTTGACGCCGGAAGATGGGGCCATCGTCCATCCGCTTGTCCTGCGTCACGGTGGCGAACCCAAGTTCCTTGTCCCATCGGTCGACGTCGTGACCCCAGGTGTCGGCGTGGTCATCGACCGCCACGAGTCGCAGGGAGTTTGCAATCGTCGTCAGGGTGGGGGGGACGGGTGGGGGGGAAGGAACGGCCGAGATTGTGCCGTGTGCAAGATGGAACCAGCGGATACCCCTGGCCGGAAGTTCGACGGTGGTGACCAGTTTTCGCCAATCCTTGAGGAAAGGTCCCAACCCCGATTCCGCAGCCGTCCATTGGAGGGGGATGATTGCGCCATCCGGGGATGCCAGATGGGTAATAGACGAATCGCCATGGGGCGAAACAAAAGTGTCGACTTGCGCCCGTGCAGTCCGTAACCACGGGAGGGGGTTGGCCAGGAACAGGACTCCTTCCGGCGCGCTGCGGGTGTCGGTACGACGTGCCAGGGAATGGACTGCGGCAACGGTTTGCCGGTGTGCGGACTGGCGAACCGCGCCCAGGTCATCCCGGGCATCGTCATAGGCGGGTGCGACACTGCTGCCCGGCAATATGTCGTGGAACTGGTTGAAGCACAGGGTCCACCAGGCATCGTGGAGCGAGGAAGGCGGTAAGCGCGGCGTCGCGGGAGCTCCGCCCTCCAGGGGGACAGCGGGTGCCGGCTTCATGCCTTGAGAGATGTGTGCTGTTGTATCCTCCATGGATAAAAGGTTTCCGGCAACGAGCAGTTCCCGTTCGGCCTGGCGATGCAGGCGCTTGAAACGGGTGTTGGTGGCGTAACAACCGCGGGCGTGATGGAGGATCTCGCCACGTACCACCGGCACATCAGCGAACCCCGGTTGCTGTTCGATGCTGGCAAAGAAGTCCGCCAGTGTCGAAAATCGCAGTTCGGGCAGGTCCGGGTTGCCGGTCTGGTTCAGGTCGAGGAGATGTTGAACCTGCACGCGGGTCGGTCCACCGCCATGGTTGCCGATGCCGACAAACCAGGTTCCGACCGGCATGGCCGGGACCAGGCATGAACGCCAGCGTTCGCGCAAGTCCTTTTCCATCTGGTCGGCGGTGCAGCCCGGTCCCTGGCCATAACCGAAGGCGAGCCGCCAGGCGAGTACCCGGGCGCCGTCGGGCGCTTCCCACCAGAACAGGTTCGGGAGGTCGGGGCGCTCGTGAGGGCCGGGGCGTTGGAAGACGTAGTAACGCAGGCCGGCCCCGGCAAGGATTGACGGCAATCCGGCCGAGTGGCCGAAACTGTCCACGCAATAGCCTACGCGTGCCGTCACACCCAGATGCTCCTTAAACCAGTGCTGCGCCAGTTGACCCTGCATCCGCAGGCTGAGTTCACTTGGATGCAGCGTGTCGGCCTGCACCACCCAGCCGCCAACCACTTCCCATCGCCCGGATTCGATAAATTGCCGGATCTCGCGAAACAACCGTGGATCGGTTGCCTGTACCCAGCGGTAGAAGGCGGCGGATGAGCAGGTGTAGCGCAAGGTGGGGAACTCGTGCAGACGGTCAACGGCGCTTTGCAAGGTGGTCAGCACCTCGGCAAATCCGTCCCGCCAGGTCCAGAGCCAGACCGGATCGAGGTGCGCCTGTGAAATAAGGTGCATGACCGGCCGGGTGATGGTTGACGTGGTGTTCATGCCGGTTTCTCTCCTGCGGGTTAGGTGATTATCCACGAAGTGTTCACAATGGGTCGGTACCTTTCAACGCGGGAATGTCTTCCAGGTAGACCCCGTCGGCTTTAAGGGTTGATTGAAGCCTTGGGATGTCTATTTGAGCCATGGTGGTATGGGTGTTTAAGGCGAGTGCGGCGGCGGTACCGACCCCCTGTCCCATGGCGATACAGTGGGTCTGGATACGCACCGAGGCCTGTCCCTCGTGGGTGGCGGAAGCGCAACGTCCGGCCACCGCCAGGTTGGGGATATGGGCATTCAGGCACATGCCCAGCGGGATGTGATAGCTGTCGCCAGCCGGCGGCATCGCGTCGGGTTTCTGATCGGACCATGTGGTATGACCGCTACCTTTGGGATCATGGATGTCCACCATCCAGAAACCGTGTCCGATGGCATCGGGCTGCTTGACGGCTCCGACCACCATGTCGGCCCGGAGGGTTTTCAGGCCGGGGATGCGGCGGGATTCACGGATGCCCAGGTAGAAACCCATCTGTTCGATCTCGGCATTTTCGAAGCCGGGCATCTCCTGGCGCCAGCGTTCGACGTAACGGGTGGCCTGGCGTCGTGCCTGTGCGGAAAGCCGGGTCAATTCCTCCTCGTCGAGGGGGTTGCCGGCCACCGGGCACATATTGTAGGAGACCGTGTGCGAGCGGGGGTATCGCAGGTAGGATTCCGCGGCAAGGTCCATAAACGGGGGGAATTCCCCCCGGGCGCGCAATTCCTTCATCATGGAGAAGACCCGGGCGGCGTCCCCCGGGTGGGCCTTTACGCGGTCGGGATCCAGACCGCACAACCGGAACATCATGGTCATTCCCTGCACCCGGCCGTCGCTGGCCCGGCCAAACTCGAAGGGGACGCCGGCGTTGGCAGCGATATCGCCGTCGCCGGTGGCATCGATGAAGATTTGGCCGGTCACTGCTTTGCGTCCGATCTTGGTATCGGTGAGGACCGCCTGCATACGGCCGTCCTTGACGATCGACTCGACGGCCGCGAGATGACAGAGGGTCCGGACACCGGTGTCTTCGAGGAGTTGGTGGAGCACGACCCGCAGTGCGCCGGGTTCGAACTCGTGGGTTTCCGGGCGGGCCGGGTAATCGGCATAGCGTTCCATGGCCGGGCCGGCGCGATCGATGATTTCCTGGACCAGGCCGTGGATGACCTGTCGGGTGCGATCGCTGGTATGCCAGATATTGACCAGGGCATTGGTGGCCTGGCCCCCGACGCTGGGCCAGCGTTCGATGAGTACCACCCGTGCCCCATGCCGGGCGGCGCTGACGGCCGCCGCGATTCCGGCGGGACCGCCGCCGCAGACCACCACATCGGCTTCAGCGAGGATCGGAACTTCACGGGATGGAATACGAATGTTCATCATAATCCCCAATCACACACATGGTACCAGCGGACTCTAAAACCCGGACAGGACAATAACCAGTTATTTTGACGTGGACATAAGTTGGAGCCGGCCAGACCCGGGCAGTATCCCGCATGAAGCTGGAGGTGGGGCGATGTTAAGAGGGAAGTGGTAGAAGCGGAGGGACTCGAACCCTCGACCCGCTGATTAAGAGTCAGCTGCTCTACCAACTGAGCTACGCTTCCGTTTTGAAGATCAATCGATTCCGGGTTGGTTGGCCGGACCTTGTGCGGTTGGAGCGAGCGATGGGAGTTGAACCCACGACGGCCACCTTGGCAAGGTGGAGCTCTACCACTGAGCTACGCTCGCATGACCGAACGGGACATACCTTACATGGGGGATGTTTCCCCCTGCAATACTTTTTTGAGGGCTTTGGTCTGGTTGGCTGGTCTGGTAGGCAAGCCGTGTGATGAACCGGCGGGCATCCATTTCGGGGCAACGGCTTCGCACAGAAGCTTCGCCGCGGCAAGCCCGGGTTTACCTCGCGGTCCGGGCGAGTACGCCGGCACCGCGATGGAATATGGAAAAGAGTTTAAAGGCGTGCGTGGCGCATGGAGGGCTGTCGCCGCCGTCTGGTCCGGAGCGTTTGTATTTGTGCAGTATACCGGTAGATGATTTTGCCTGCACCAAAACGATGTGCCCGTGGCTTTCCGGCTTGTCAGCGGATGTTGGACGGCATTACGGTGCATGCGATGAACCGTTGTGCTGCCATGACGATGCTGACCATAACCCTGCTGGGGTCGGGTTGTGTGAACCGGATGTTCTATTATCCGACTGCGGATGTTTACGATGTGCCGTCCCGTCATGGCCTGCCGTATGAGCCGGTCGATTTCTTCAGCCGGGACGGGACCCGGCTGACGGGATGGTTTCTCCCTGCCACGGGCGAACCCCGCGGAACGGTGGTCCATTATCATGGCAATGCCCAGAACCTGACGGCGCATTTTGCGTTCGTGTCCTGGTTGCCGCGGGAAGGGTTCAACGTGTTCGTGTTCGATTACCGCGGGTATGGCCGGTCGGAAGGTGTGCCGGACCGCCGCGGGGTGCATGAGGACGGACTGGCGGCGCTTGACTACGTGATGAAGCGTCCGGACGTCCATCCGGAGCGGGTCGTGGTGCTGGGGCAGAGCCTCGGCGGGGCGGTGGCCGTGGCGGCCCTGGCCAGCCGGTCCGAACGGCCGGTCAAGGCGGTGGTTATCGATTCATCATTTTATTCCTACCAGCGGATTGTGCGGGATAAGATCCGGGGCATACCGGTCCTGTCGTGGTTCCGCTGGCCGTTGTCGTGGCTGGTTGTCAGCAACCGGCGCAGTCCGGGGCCGGTGATCCACCACCTGGCTCCGATTCCACTTCTGGTGATCCACGGGACGGATGATGAAGTGATTCCTCCTGCGCACGGGAGAAAGCTGTTCGAGGCTGCGGGTGAGCCGAAGACGCTGGTCATGGTTCCCGGCGGCCGGCATACGGATGCCCTGGTACACCCGGATCCCCGTTACCGGAAGCAGGTGGTCGATTTCTTCATGCGGGCATTGAACGGCCGGCGGTAGTTCGGTCGGTTGCCGGTTTTTCCGGTTTATTGACGGAGCCTTGGAACAGGGATTTTATATCATCGATGATCAGGTAGAGGGACGGGACCAGAACCAGGGTGATCATGGTGGCGAACAGCAACCCGTATCCCAGCGAGATGGCCATGGGAATCAGGAAGCGGGCCTGGCGTGAGGTCTCGAAGATCATCGGGGCGAGTCCGCCGAATGTGGTCAGCGTGGTGAGGAGGATCGGGCGGAAACGGGTAACGCCGGCCTTGATCACCGCTTCCCGGGTGGTGGCGCATTCCCGGTGATGCCCGTTGATGAAGTCCACCAGGACCAGGGCATCGTTGATTACGACCCCGGATAAGGCGACGATCCCGATGATGCCGATCATGCTGAGACTGTAGCCCATGATCATGTGTCCCAGCACGGCGCCGACCAGCCCGAAGGGGATACTCATCATGACAATCAATGGCTGGACATAACTGCGGAACGGCACTGCGAGCAGGGCATAGATGGCAATCAGTACCAGTGGGATGGTGATGCCGAGGCTGCCCATGCTCTTCCGGTCCTCCGCCTGGCGTCCTTCGTAGCTGCAGGTAAGTCCGGGATACTGGCGAAGGAGATGGGGCAGGGTGGTGGCGTCGAGTTCGGCGGTTACCTGGCCGGTTTCGGAACGGGGGCGGACATCGGCGGTGACGGTCATGGTACGCCGGCCGTTGCGGTGGGCAATGGTGGTGAAGGCGCGTCCCCGTGACACGTTTACCACTTCCCCGAGGGGGACTTCCCCCCCGCCGGGAATGCGCAGGAGCATGGCTTTGAGTGAACTCTCGCTCATTCGTTCGGATTCGGGGAGCCGCAGCCGGAGCTTGACCTCGTGGCGGCCCCGTTGCTGGCGGAGCACTTCGACCCCTTCATAGGCGTTGCGAACCTGGCGGGCGATTTCCTGGGCGGTGAGGCCAAGGCTTTGGCCTTCCGGGCGGACGGTAAAACTGAGCTGTTCCTTGCCCCGTTGGAATCCGTTGTCGATATCGGATACCCGTGAGAAGGATTCCAACTCGCCGGCCAGGGTGGCGGCTGCCTGTTCGAGGACCCGGACCCGGTGATGCGATAGCTCGATGGTCAGGGCCGAACCGCCTCCCGGTCCACCCCGGTCAGATTCGAAGCGGACGGACTCAACGCCCTTCAGGGTTCCGGTTGCCTGCCGCCAGCTTTCCGTAAATCCGGCGGTTCCGCCGACCTGTTCCCGGATCTTCTTATCGGCCAGGTAGACCCGAACATTTAATTCATGGGTGCCTGAACTTCCAATGTTCGCGAAAATGCCTTCAATCACTGCGGGGTACCCCGATTCGTCTGCTGCGGTACGGGCGGACTGGACCAGTCGATCGGCGATGGCGGCTGTTCGTTCGATGGGGGACCCGTAGGGGAGGACGGCGGACACATAGGCAAAGTCGCTTTCCACGCGTGGAAAGGTCTCGAATCCAAGGCGTCCGCTTTTGATGTATCCGATGGTCAGGGCCAGGATGCCGATGGCCAGGGACACGACGAGATAACGGTGGGAGAGGCAACGGTCCAGGAAGGGCGCATAGCGGGTGCGGACCCAGCGGAGGAAGGCATCGCTGAAACGGCGCTGGAAACCGTGCAGCCAGGCGGCTGATCCCTGTCGTACCTGACGGCCCTGGTGGGCCAGATGGGCGGGGAGCACGTAGATGGATTCGATCCAGGAGAGTGTGAAGACGATGATAACGATGATTGGCAGCATGCCCATGACCCGGCCCATCATGCCCGGCAGCACCATGATGGGCAGGAATGCCACCATGTTGGTCAGGATGCTGAAGGCAACGGGGCTGGAGACTTCGCGGGTTCCGAGAATGGCTGCTTGCATGAACGGGAGCCCGTCCTGATGGTGGCGGTAGACGTTTTCGCCGACCACGATGGCATCATCCACGACAATGCCGAGGGCGAGGAGGTAGGCGAAGAGTGTGATCATGTTCAGTGAAAGGCCGACAGCCGGCAGGAAGAGGAGTGATCCCAGGAATGAGACCGGGATGCCCATCATGACCCAGAAGGCCAGGCGAAGTTCCAGGAAGAGGCCCAGGAGCAACAGTACCAGTCCAAGGCCGAGCAGGCCGTTGCGGATCAGCAGGTTGGCGCGCTGGAGGTAGATATCGGCCCAGTTCTGGCGGATCGAGCAGTGGATTCCGTCCGGCAGTTCGGCACGGATGATTTCGAGCCGCTGTTCGACTGCTTTTGCCACCTGTTGCGGGGTCTGTTTGCCCACGCGGGCAATGTCCAGCAGGACGGCCGGCATACCGTTGTAGGTGGCATAGCGCTTGGCATCCTCAAGCCCATCCCGGATGACGGCGATGTCTTCCAGGCGGACCAGAGTACCGTCGGTTCCGGTCACGATCGGAAGACCGGAAAACTCATGCCCGCGGTCGCGCCGTTCGGTCATGCGGAGCAGGATTTCGCCGGTGTCGGCGTCGATGCCGCCCCCCGGTAATTCTACCGCTGCGGCACGGATGCGGGAGGCGACATCCAGCAGGGTGAGTCCATGCCGTCGGAGTTGTTCCTGGGGGATTTCCACCTGGATCTCGGATGAGCGGCTGCCCTCGATGGTGACCTGGGTGATGTTTTCATCTTCGAGGAACCGTTCCCGGACGCGGTCGGCCATTTCCTTGAGCACCGCGTCCGAAGCCGAACCGTACAGCACGATGGACATGGCGCTGCGCCGGTGGGTGTTGAGGTTGACCTCGGGTCGTTCCGCATCCACGGGCAGGGTGGTGATCCGGTCCACTTCGCTGCGGATGTTCTGGTAGATCGTGATCGGGTCGGCGCCTTCGATCAGGCTGGCGGTGATGGTGCCGCGGCCTTCGGCCGCCGTGGAATTGATTTCCTCGATGCCGTCAAGTCCCAACAGGGATTCCTCGATGGATTGGATGATCCCGCGTTCCACTTCTTCGGGACTTGCTCCGGGATAAGCCACGGAAACCGAGACAAGGTCTTCCTGGATGTCTGGAAACACCTCCTGGGTAATGGACTTGAGTGATAGCAGGCCGCCGACGATGCAAACCAACATCAGCAGGTTGGCGGCCACCGGGTTGCGAGCCATCCAGGCAATCGGGCCTTCTTTGAATGTGGTATCGCCGGTCATGGTGTATTCCCGTCTGAAGCGGGAGGTGAATGGTCCGGATCGGCGGCTGGTGCAGGTTCCCCCTCCGCCATCAGTTGCATTCCCGTGACCGGGGTTTCGAGCAGGGATTGGATCACCCGGTCCCCGGGCTGCAGGCAGGCGGGGAGCACGACTTCCCGGTCATCACTCCATACCGGATTAACCGTTCGGATTTGAAGGCGCCGGTTGGCATCCAGGACCCAGATGGCGGAGCCTTCATGGAACAGGGCACGGGGAAGCACGAGTACGTTATCCACGGTCTGCCCCAGCAGGCGGATGCGCACGTAGGAGTCGAGCAGCAGGAGGGGGGACGTTCCATCCGGCGACCGGCGTTGGGTGTCGAACGGATGCGGAACGGAGATCAGGATTTGTGCCAGGCGTCCCTTGGTCTCGAGATTGGGCAGGATGCGGAACAGGGAACCCGTGATGGAGTGGTTATCTTGAAGGGTGATGATGGCGGTTGATCCAGGCGCTGCAGGAGTCTGGGCTGTGAGCCATTTCAGGTCGGCCACCCGCACGGCGGCCCGGATCCAGTATTCGTCGGTGCAAGCCAGGCGCGCCAGGATGGTGCTGGGGGATGCCTGGTCGCCCGGATTGGCGTCGGCGGATATGACCACGGCATCGAAGGGGGCGGTCAGGACCGTCCGTTCGAGGGCGAGTGCCGCGATGTTCCGGGCCGCCTGTGCTGCGGCCACGGCGGCTTGCTTCTGCTGCAACTGGGGTTGACGCAGGGCCAGTTCGTGGTCCAGTTGATCGCGTGCGGCATCTTGATTGACGAGA
>MHBQ01000096.1 GCA_001803315.1 Lentisphaerae bacterium RIFOXYC12_FULL_60_16 | reverse complement strand
GACACGGATCGTGTGTAAGGTGTATGGTTATACACATGCGAACCAATATTGTGCTGGATGATGATTTACTCGCGGAAGCCCGCACCTACAGCAAGGCGCGGAGCAAGCGTGAGATTGTCAGGGAGGCGCTCGCCACCTACGTGGCGGTGAAGGCGGAACAACAACGGGTGGCCGCTTACCGGGACCGTCTGGCGGCGGTCCGTCGTCGGCTGGCGGATGCTCCGGTCCGGACGCCGTCGCAGAAGATTGTCCGGTCGGATCGCGAGCGCCTGTCATGAATTGTGTGATCGACACGAGTGTGGCCGTGGCTTGGTATTTTTCTGAATCCGGTTCGATCAAGGCGAGGGAATGGCAGGACAAGATCCTGGCGGGCCGGTTGCATGCGATGGTGCCGCCCCTGCATTACCTCGAGTTCGCCAATGTCCTGCGGACGTATGTCCTGCGCAAGGAAATCGAGCGTGACCTGGCGGAAGATATCTATGCGTTGCATTTGGATGCTCCGATGGACAGCGTCGAACCCCCGCGCGCGGCGATTCTGGCAACAGCCCTGGAGTTCGGGGCCACCGCATACGATGCGGCATTCATCGCGCTGGCCCAGGTATATGAATGTCCGTTGATCACGGCGGAGCGATCAACCACCCCCTGGGTGGTCAAACTCGGGGATCGCGTTCAGATTGTTGGCTGATGATACGATCCGCTATTATTCAGGCATACCCTTGATCGTGCCGATGAAACCTTGGTCGTCAACGGCCCATGGATGATTTATCGCGTAGCCGTCTGGGCTGGGAAGGATTCCGGTTGATTCCTGGTCCCGTGTCATCCCCCGGCCGTTTTGCTGAGGGATGAAGATACCAGCTGTCATTGAGCAGACGCCATTCGAGCGGTGGAACGGGTTCCCATACCGGTTCTTCCTGTCCAAGTTTACGCCGGCGTACTTCAAGGTTGACGTGGGCCCGGATGCCCGTTTCGTCCAACGTCACGCTGGTGATCCGGTATGGATCGGTTTCATGGCTTTGGTCGGAGTGCTTCAGGATGCCGGCAGCCATGCGGGCCCGTAACCAGATCGCACTGCCGTCAACGGTTCGCAGGATTTCGGGGTCGATCAGCGCCAGGGCGGCCTCGCGGTTGTTGGCTTCAATCGCCTTGAAGAACGCTTCCTGCCGGCTGGCGATATCCTCGCGTGCCATCCGCTGCCTGATGCGTTCCTTCATCTCGTCGATCCGGGTTTGCCATTCGGTTCCGGCAAAGCGGGCGGGAAACGTGTCCAGCGCCTTCATGGCGGCCTGTGGATTGCCTGAGTCCAGGCTTGTCCGGGCCGCCGCGGTGACTGACTCGAACATCCGGGCGGCACGATTCTGTCCGGCTTTCCGTTTCAATATCCCGATACCGGCCAGCAGGAGGATTGTCAGGATAACGAACCCTGCGATGCGACGCCGGCGGCGGCGCACGGAACCGTTATGCGGGACGGGTGGGGTGGCTGTCGGGGGGAGGGATGCGACGGCATCCAGGAGCACCTTGTAGATATCAACCTGGCGACTGATATTCTTGAGGTCGTGTGGGCCGAGGTTGACCGTTTCGATCAAGACCTTGTTCTTGACGAGGTCAAAAACATCCCGGGAGATACAGATGCCGCCGGGTTCCGCCAGCGGCTCGATCCGGGATGCCACATTGACGCCGTCTCCCAGGATGTCGCCACCCGAGACCACGACATCACCCACATGGATGCCGATCCGCATCTGGAATTGTTCGTCGGCGGGCGCTGTGGCGTTATGTTCACTGACCGCCTTCTGGACGGCCAGGGCGGCGCGTACGGCATTGACGGCGCTGGGGAATTCGCACAGGGCGCCGTCCCCCATCTTCTTGATCATGCGTCCGCCGTAGACGGAGGCCCCCTGCTCAATGGAGGAAAGTGCCATCTCGATGATCGAGAGCGCCCGTTGCTCGTCGGCTCCCATGATGCGGCTGAACCCGCACACATCGGAAAACATGATGGCAGCCAATCGTCGTTCTTCGGTCATGGTAACGTTCCTGGATAATATTCCACGAAGTTACATGATCATAACAGATTCCGGTTGCTGGTTGCCACCATCCTTTTCAAGTGCGCCGGTTTTATGTCCCAATCGTTTTGAGATGCTTCGGTATTTCGAGTTGGAATCGATTGTCCCCGCAGGTCAAGACGAAGAGCGGCCGTTGACCGTCGAGGTCCAGCCGGACCTGCAAATCGTTCGGGAGTTCATGGCGCCAGGGAAGCAGGATGAAATCGCGGCGCAGGGGCAGGCTTGCCATGCCTCCGAAGTGAACCTCCCAAGCGGGGCATTCCGCGTTGCGTTCCGGGGATACCCACCCACGGGTGGGGTTCCGTTCTCCCCGGAACAACCGGATTTCGGGTTGTGCGGGGACGGGTGGGGTCCTTGGATGTGCCGGGAGGCAAATGACGGCGAGATCGGGCCCGCCGGGGATCCGAGTCCGTACCCCGCCGGGAATGACTTCGATCTGCTCGATGTCGTGGGCGAAGTGGAACAGTTCCGCCACATCGAATGAACCCTCGCCCTCGATCCGGTCGGTGATCCACCAGAAGGGGAGGTCGCCCTTATGGAAGACGATGCGGCGGCGCTGGATGACCGGTCCGATGTCGCGCTCGTAAGGGCCGTCGAACCCGGCCTCGACCACATCCCATTCAGCGCCCAGATCGCAGGGATTGCCGACAGGCATGGGGGAATACCACAGGTCGCGGTCCTGCCGCCACCGGCATTGGCCAACCCCGTCGAGCAGGATGAGGTTGTGGGCCTGTGAGACGGTCAACCACTCGCGCAACCAGTGATTCGAGTAGGAGTGGATTCCGGGATCCACGATGAAGGGACGCCCGAACGCGTTGAGTTCGAAGCTGAGCTTGTCTTCGTGGAAGTGGGCCTGGCCCATCCGCCCGCCGTCAAAGACCAGGCAGCAGGCGTCGGGGGTCCATCCGTTGCGCAGGGCGTAGTAGCCGATGCAGTCGAGCGCGGCCGAGGTGTAGGCCGGGGGATGCCCCTCCTTGCCGCCGGTGAGTGCCCATCGGACTTCGGGCAGGTCAACATGCGGGCCGATGGGCCGGGCGACATTCCGGAAGATGTCGTCCTGGCTGTCGCCGAACATCGGGGTGCGACCGTCCGGCTTGATCCATTTGACGGCGGTTGCGGCCAGGCGGCGGATCGCATGGTGTGCGCCCGGGGGTACGGTCAGGCCATGTTCCCGGCAGATTGTCAGGAACTCGCCGAACAGATTCAGGCAGCAGTTATGGTATCCGGGCACGCCTTCGATCATGGATCCGTCCGGCATGACCTGTTTTGACAGTTCGTCATCAAAGCGGGCCAGCATCGAGTGGACCAGTGCCGGGCTGCGCCGGAACTCGGGGAAGGCCGTGGCGGCGGTGAGTCCGCTCAAGGCCCAGAAGAAGATCCAGTTTCCGCCGATAGAGGTTTGCGGGGGCTCGATGTGGTGGGCGAAATCGTTGACGAACTCCGCGTAATCGAGGCCGAAGCAAACCAGTTCACACAGGGTGGTGTCATTGAGTCCGCCGTGATGGAGGGCGCTGAAGACGAGCTTGATCCAGGTGTGGCTGGTTTCATGCCAGGACGCTGGAACCATGGGGTCCAGAATGTCCGCGATGCGCCGGTCCATCCAGTGTTTGAGATCCGGGTCTCCCGTGGCACGCCAGGCCTTCCATAGGGCAAAGCTGAGGAGGGTGGACGGGTCCACGGGTTGAGCCTGTTTGGGAGGCGCTTCAGGAAGCAGGATGTGGCGGGACATGTCAGGGTCCGGTCGGGCCCGCAGATAGCCGAGAAAACGGGAGGGGGCGTCCGGTTCATTCCGGCGAAGCGCCTGGGCGATGGGAACGAGGTCGGGGAAACGCACGGTATCGATGGCTTCGCCCAACCGGCGGATGCGATCCTTCCTGGTCGTGGGCCAGCGCCGGGTGAAAACGGCGCGTGCCGAGGAGATGAAATGACATCGAGCGTCTTCGGTCCGTCCCTGTGCCAGGAGTTCGCCGGTCCGTTCAACCCCCGCGATGTTGATGGGGGCCAGTTCCCAGTAGGGTTTCGAATCATTCAGGTTCATCGGTTGATCATTAAGGAAACTGGCCTGACGATCAAGTGTTGGATGGCGGGCGTCAGCCATTCGCATTTTGGCATAAACACGGGTGCGGGGGACCGGCTGAAGGGCATCGGTGAGTTTGAGTATTTTCTGTGGAGCCGGCACGCGAGCCCGCCTGGAAGCGTCAAGGACGGTCCCCGATGCCTTGTAGGGCGACCTCGCGGACTGTGTGCGCGGGATCATGGCCGCGCAGCATCGCCGGCGAAATCCTGATCGAAGTCCAGCCGGATCACCGGTACCGTCGCATTGAGCACGTGCGGCGGCAGATCGTGGAGGCAGAGGTAGCCCCGCCCGGCCTTGTATTGCCACGGAAGCATGTCGTTGGCGACGCGGACCGGCTTGCCAGTATTCAGAAGTAGCGCCGCGCGCGGCAGGGCCGTGAGCGGCAGCAGATCCACGGCGCGCGTCACGGGCTCCTTGTGGAGAATGACGTAAAGCGTATTGCCGCGCCGCGTGAGCAGCACGTTCCGATTCTCGACGAGATGCGAGCATGGCTCGACGTCGAACAGCGCCTCCCGCACGGCTTGGTGCCAACGTCCGATTTCGCGCAGCATGCGCGCGTCCTCATGCGCGATGGTCCCGTCCGCCTTCGGACCCGTGTTCAGCAGGTAGTTGCCGCCCTTGGCCAGGACGTTGGCCAGGCTTCGGATGATGTGTTTGTCGGTGTAGTAATCCTCGCGCCGGCGATAGCCCCAACTCTGGCTCCCGAGGGCCTGACAGGCCTCCGTCGGCCGCTCCAGGCGCAGTTCATTCTGCACCGACTCATCCCAGTCGCGCTCCGGCGTGCCGAAGTCGCCATCGTCCATGCCGCGGTTGTTGATGATGATGCCCGGCTGCAACTCGCGGATCATGGCGTTGATCGAGGGATCCCTGTGCCGGCGCACGTTTCCGTCCCACCAGAACCCGTGGATCTTGCCGTAGCGGGTGCAAAGTTCGCGCACCTGAGTCCGAAGGAAGTCGAAATACCGCGCGAGGTCCGGCGTGTCGCCGGGCTGCGGGCCGGCAAACTCGTAGGACTGTCCGGCGTTGGGATAGGAGGGATGGTGCATATCGACGACGGAATAGTACAGGCACAGCGGGAAGCCGCGCCGGCGACAGGCATCCGCCAGCATCGCGAGCACGTCCTTTCCGTAAGGGGTGTGCATCACGGAGTACGTTGTCTGCGCCGTGTCCCACATGCAGAAGCCGTCAATGTGCTTGGTTGTGAAACAGAGGTAGGTCATGCCGGCTTGCTGCGCGAGATCCAGCCAGGCGTCAGGATTGAACTTCGCCGGGTTGAAGCGGCGCACCAGGCGGTCATAATCCACACGGGTGCGGTGACGGCGGAAGATGTCCTGCTCCTGCCAGCCGTCAACTGCGTAGATGCCCCAATGGATGAACAACCCGAAGCGGTGTTCGAAGAACCAGTCCCGGCCGTCAGCGAAGCGTCGCATATACTATTGATTCCTTTCCTGATCCGGTCTTGAGAGAAAATCAGGGACGTATAAAATATTTGCAGATTTTTACGGAAATTGCACCTGCTGTTTCCTTTAACAGTATAGGGGCGACTTGACTCACATTAAATGTTACCGAAGCCGGAGGGCTTAGGAGGTCAAAAAG
>MHBQ01000095.1 GCA_001803315.1 Lentisphaerae bacterium RIFOXYC12_FULL_60_16 | reverse complement strand
CGATGCCGTCTTTCCAGAGGCCCTGCTTGACCGGGATGTCACCGTAGGGCGTGGTGACAGTGATCATCCGGCGTTTGAGCATGGTGCGTTGGGTGAGATGTTCCCGCACGCCGAAGGTGGTGGTCTCCCGGAATATCAGATCCAGCAGCGTGTCACGCCGGGAGGGATCGCACAGGACCGTGAGTAGTGTTCCCGGCCGCTGTTTTTTCATCTGGATGGCCGTCGTGAAGGCATCCAAGGCACCGTTTTCCATCAGGCGGTTCACGCACGATCCAATCAATTCCGGTACCGTGTCGTCCAGGTTGCATTCCATGACCAGGCAGGCGCCGGGTTCGGTTTCCGGGACGGGTGCCGGTTCCATGAGCGTGGCGCGCAGGGCGTTGGACCGGTGGTTCAGGGTACGGCTGCCCAATCCGTTGGCGGAAGCCACCAGCGTCAGTGATTCGGGAGACGGGGTGGCCGGGAATTGTTTTGCCCAGGTGACCAGCAGGGCGGCACCCGTGGGGGTGACCAGTTCGGTGTTCTCGTCCACATTGGTCACCGCCATGCCCTTGAGCAACTCCACCACGGCAGGTGCCGGTAACGGCAGGGTTCCGTGATGGGTCTGAATGGTGCCCGGGGCGAGGGGCATGGGCCCGAGCAGTACGTGCCGGACATTCAAGGAATGCAGGGCATAACAGGACCCGACGATGTCGGCGATGGCGTCGAGGGCGCCGACTTCATGGAAATGGACGGCATCCGGGGTGGTGCCGTGGACCGTTGCCTCGGCAACCGCCAGCCGTTCGAACACCTGCATGGATAATTCGCGTACCGGGGCGGGCAGGGTGGACCGGGTCACCAGGTTGCGGATATCTTCCAGGTTGCGGTGCGGTTGGTGTTCATGGTGGGCGGGATGGACCTCCAGATGCCGCCCCTCGAGACCATGGTCCACACGCGTGGTAAGGGCTAAGGTGAAATGGCCGACCCCCAGGGTATCGAGACCGGCTTCGATGGTGGCGGGATCGATCCCCAGACCGGTCAGTGCGGCAAGGATCATGTTGCCGCTGGCACCGCCGACACTGTCAAAGCGCAGGGTACGCATCAGCAACGCCTTTCCGCGGTTGCGGCCCGGTTGATCAGGGCAGCCACCACACCGGCGCCGAACCCGTTATCGATGTTGACCACGGTAATGCCGGGCACGCAGGTGTTCAGCATGGCCAGCAGGGCGGTCAACCCGTTGAAATGGGTACCATAACCGACACTGGTGGGAACCGCGATGATCGGGCATTCCACCAGGCCGCCGATGACGGACGGGAGGGCACCCTCCATGCCGGCCACCACGACCAGGGCCGTGCAGGATCGCAGGAAATCCAGATGATTGAACAGGCGATGCAATCCGGCCACGCCGACATCGACGATCCGTTCCACCCGGGCCCCCAGTCGTTCAGCGGTCAAAGCCGCCTCCTCGGCAACCGGGATATCGGATGTCCCCGCGCATACCACACCGATTTGCCCGACGGGGGTGGGGCGGGGTGATACGTCCAGGGTGATGGCGCGGGCAGCCGGGTGGTAGACGGCATCGGGATGAGCCGCCTTGACGACGGTGAATTGTTCCGGCGTGGCACGGGTGGCCAGCACATCCTGGCCGGCATTCCGGAGCGATTGGATGATGGACGAAATATGTTCCGGGGTTTTGCCGGGACAGAAGATCACCTCGGGAAACCCTTTCCGGTGGATCCGGTGGGTATCCACCCGGGCGAAGCCCAGATTGTCTTCCAAGGACTTGACCAGGGATTCAGCCTGTTGGGGCGTTGTGCGCCCGGCCTGGACCGCCTCGAGGATGGATCGCAGATCCTGCATGCCGATCACCCGTTGGTTGAAGTTTCTTCGAGGGGGGGAAGCAGCGCATCATGGAGCCGTTCGATCAGTTTGGAGACGGGTACCCGTTCCTGCTGCATTGTGTCGCGATCGCGGAGGGTCACCGTGTCGTCTTCCAGAGTCTGGAAATCCACCGTGATTCCGTAGGGGGTTCCGATCTCGTCCTGGCGGCGGTACCGGCGTCCGATGGCTCCGGTATGGTCCCAGAAGCACGGCCACCAGCGGTTGAGCGACTGGTAGATGCCGCGCGCCTTCTGTACCAGTTCCGGTTTGTTCTTCAGGAGGGGGAAAATGGCCGCCTTGATGGGCGCGATGGAGGGGTGGAAACGCATGACGGTCCGGGCTTCGTACCCTTCGGGGACCGGTTTGCCGGGTTCGGCCGGCAGGACATCCCCGCCGGTTTTGCCGTTGGGGATCCATTCCTCGTGGTAGGCGTTGCAGATCAAGGCGAGTGCGATGCGGTCCACGCCCGCCGACGGCTCGACCACATGCGGGATGTATTTCTCGTTGGTTTCCTGGTCGAAATACTCCATCGATTTTCCGCTGAATTCCTGGTGACGGCGCAGGTCGAAATCGCCGCGGGCGGCGATCCCTTCGAGTTCCTGCATGCCGAACGGGAAGTCGTAGAGGATATCCACGCAGGCGGACGCGTAATGGGCCAGTTCCTCCTTTGGATAAACGTAGGGCTTGAGGCTTTCAGCCGGCAACCCGATGGATTGGTACCATTTCATGCGTTGATCCACCCAGTAGGTGTGCCATTCGGCATCGGTGCCCGGTTTCACGAAGAACTCGAGTTCCATCTGTTCGAACTCGCGGGAGCGGAACGTGTAGTTGCGCGGGTTGATCTCGTTGCGGAACGCCTTGCCGATCTGGGCGATGCCGAACGGGACTTTCTGCCGGGAGACCGACAGCACGTTGTCGAACTGAACGAAGATACCCTGGGCGGTTTCGGGGCGGAGATAGGCCACCGACGATCCGTCCTCCACGGGGCCGACGAAGGTTTTGAACATCAGGTTGAAGGCGCGGGGTTCGGTCAGGTCCTTGGATTTGCAGGCGGTGCAGACGATGCCGTCGGGAAGTTGAAACCCGGTGGCGGTCTTGATCAGTTGTTTGGACTGCTCCTCGCATAGCTGGTCGGCGCGGTACCGTTTCTTGCAGGCGCGGCAATCGACCATGGGGTCGGCGAAGCCGCCGACATGGCCGGAAGCTTCCCAGACGCGGGGATGCATGATAATCGAGGCATCCAGGCCGACGACGTTTTCGCGGGACTGGACGATATTGCGCCACCAGGAATCGCGGATGTTGCGCTTGAGCTGGGCGCCCAGCGGGCCGTAATCCCAGAACCCGTTGATGCCGCCGTAGATTTCGGAACTCTGGAAGATGAATCCCCGCCGTTTGCACAGCGAAGCGATGGTTTCAAGCGATGGTTTCACAGGCGATGTATTCATGCGTGAATACTTTCGTATTCACGCCTTGCCCGTCAAGGTTGATTGCGGTGGTATAAAACTGCTTTTCGGCAGGCCGGGTATCTGTAATAATCCGCGATTCGTTGCCGGGAGGTGCTTCTTTCCTTCTGAACGACGGGCCCGTAGCTCAGTTGGTCAGAGCAGGGGACTCATAATCCTCTGGTCGCTGGTTCAAGTCCAGCCGGGCCCACCAGAAAAAACCCGAATAAACGTGCGTTTCACTCAATATCCATGCGGGTCACGTGCGTGCACCCTTATTGTCCGCAGATCGTACAGACATCATACCCCTGTGTCCGATTGCAGGGGCCACCACAGGACAATCGGAGCAGGCTCCTGACTCCCTGGTCCCCGCATCCCCTAAACGAGCACTTGTCTAGAATCCACCGGCTCATTTCCTTCTTCACCATGCCTCGCACGATAACGTCGGTTCCCTGCGGTAACGCTGTGGCGCCGTTGCGTTCCAAGCTTAAGTTGTCTGCGCCCTGAAACTTGAAGTCGTAGGATTTGAATGGTTGTCTTGGTATTCTGCACCTAAGTCCGCCTTCAAGAACCAGCATGAATGTCGACCCAGACACACCGTCTTTAATCAAGGAAGTGACGATTCCCTGGACGGAAACGGTTTGATTCTTCAGTGACTCCGCTTCGCCTTGAAATGCCTCGACGGATATATACGGCGCAGCTGGCACCACGGGATTTGTTTTCAGTGCCTCGTCGTTTGATGGCTTCTCAGTGCCTCCGCCTGTTTGATCCTGGGGGATCGTGGCGGGTGTCGTGGGCGGGTTCCGGGGCGCTTGCTGCGCCATCTGCTCCTCGATCATGAACTCAATCATCACCTTCTCGGCATTTGCTGCCTTGGCCTCTTCCATACGGCCTGCCTGGACCTCTTTCTTCACATGAAGGGTGAGGGCATCCAGGTACTTGACGCGGAGCGACATGAGTGCCTTATGATAGGAATCATACGCAGGAGCGATGATGGCCGGAACGCCCTGCAATAGGGGGACATTCCGTTCGGCGTCGAACCGCTTTAGTTCCGTCTCCACAATCAAGACCGAGGTCAAGTCGCCCTCTTTTTGTACGTCCTTTATGATCCCTTCCAGTGCCTTACGATACTGGACCAAGCCCACATCCGCCTGCTTGGTATAGACCTGTTTGAGCACATCCAGCCGGTTTGTCGTCTGGGCCATGCAGTTGATCGTCTGAAGTGCCAGAGCAACGACAAGTACATATTTCATCGGGAGCCTCCCGCTGGACTCTGATATGCCGACATATCCCCTATGACCTTCCGCCCTGCGACTATCCGAGTAATTCAGCATCGTCTCGACATACTATCCATTCTGCCAGTGCGGACAAGCCTATTTCTGAGCAAACTGACTCTGGCGGAAATGACTTCTGCCCTTGATCGCGTTCGGTGTGCCCGGATCAATCATCGAACCGTTTACGATGGCGTTATCGGATTCCGTTAGGTATTGTTTGCGTCTCGATCAAAAGGATAGAGGTCATGCCAACCATCAGCCGGAAATCAATTGCGGTGGCGGTGCGAAAATATCGTCGGGCCGTGGAAGGGGTTCAAGTAGGCTCCTACCACCCGGATGCCGTCTTGCAATTCGCGCTGGAACATGGTTCTCCAACGACCCAGCAGTTGGCGCAGTACTTTGAATCGACCGGGAATCCATCCGCGTTTGAAGCGCTGGTCGCGGCCATGCAGAATGATGGGCGTCTGGTCACCGACAAAGAGTGACCCTGCATTCACCGGTGCGAGGAACCATTGCACAAGCGAATACGCGAACGTATACAGGGCAGTTTTACTGCCACACTCGGCTACTTTCTGTCGCCCCTGTCGTGGTGGAACGACTTGTATGTGAATATTCCAATCGCTTACGTCCTGGCCTGGCCCTTTGGCCTGATTGACAGCCGACTGTTCGGTTTGTTCTTTATTGTTTTCTACTGGGCGACCAACCTCCTGGGGTTTCTCCTTCTGCACCATGGACTTCGTTCCGTGGTAACGGAGGATCTCGGTGCCCTTTCGTCGCGGAATCGGTTTCTTCGGGACTTGGTCATTTCCTTGGCGTATTCCGGCATCCTCCTACTGCTGGTTTATTTGGGCGTAATCCGGTATCCCCAAGGCTACTTTAAACCATAGCCACCCCGTGGGCTAAACGGGATGTGGGTTGTTGCCGTGCGAAGGGCCGTGTCGATGGAGCGTGCAGCATGATGAAACGAAAATTCCTGGCCGGGACGGATTTGGAATTATCATCCATATGCTATGGCACCGCCCTTTTTGGCGCGGAGCTTCGGGGTGCGGCTCTGGATGCCTGCATCCGCACCTATCGCGATGCCGGCGGAAATTTCTTCGATACCGCCCATTGTTATGCGTTCTGGCTGCCGGCAGGAACGGGATCCAGTGAGCGGGCACTGGGTGATTACCTGCGGCGTAACGGTAAGGGTGATTTGATCATCGGGACCAAGGGCGGCCATCCCGGCCTGCCCGGTTATCGGCAGTGTGACCATTGGCTTGCACCCGGCATCGTGGCGGGCGACATCGACGACAGCCTGGAACGACTGGGGCTTGTTACCCTGGATTTGTTCTGGTTGCACCGGGATGATACCCGGTTGTCACCCGGCGAGATCGTGGAGACCCTGAACCGCGAGATCCGGCGAGGACGTATCCGCCACGTGGGTGCCAGCAATTGGCGGCCAGCCCGCATTGCCGAAGCCAATGCCTATGCCGCGGCACATGGTTTACAAGGGTTTGTCGCCAGTCAGCCGCAATGGAATCTTGCCCATCGGACACAAGCCAATCCTGCTCCGGACCGGGACGATGTGAATGCCATGCTGTTCCTGGAGGATACGGACCTGGCCTGGCACCATCAATCGCATCTGCCGGTAATTCCGTATTCGGCAACGGCCGGGGGATATTTCGCCTCCGGTGGGGTCAAGTCAGCCGGGGTCTATGATAATCCGGTCAGTCGTGAGCGCCTGAAGCGGGTGCAGCAGTTGGCGGGCGAGTTGGGATGTCATCCGGGGCAGGTGGCGCTGGCCTGGCTGATGAACCAGGAGCTGGCGGTATTCCCGATCATCGGGCCCTGCAATCCCGACCATCTCCGGGAGGATCTCGGTGCGGCTGATATCTGCCTGACCCCGGAGCAGGTTGCCTGGCTGCGGGGATGATCTGCTTCAGCATTGCGTTGACGCTGTTTTTAGACCGCTTGTTGGACCAGGTCATAGCCGGCCTGTTTTAATGCCGGTAATTTCGATTCAAGGTTCTGTCGGCGTACCGGGATGGTATCCCACACCTCGAATCCTGATGTGGCCATGATGCGTTCCAAGCTTACACAGCAGGTCGGGGCGCCACCGCCGCCACCGCCGGCCACGCAAATGCCAAGCGCGCGTTTCCCGTCGAGATCCTTGTGTCCGGACGGGTGGGTGCCGGTCCTCCGCAGGCGGTCAAGGAAAGCGCGCAGGCTTTCACTCACGTCCGAATAATAGACGGGTGTTGCCAGAACCAGGGCGTCAGCAGCCCGGACCTTGGCTGCCAGTTGGGCCATATCGTCCGGGATGACGCAATGCCCTTCCGACCGGCACAGGCCCCATCCGCTGTCGTCACATTGGCGGCATCGCTCGATTTGCAGGGAGGGAAGGAACACGGTTTCAACCTGTCCCTTTGCGGCTTCGATTCCCTTGCGGACGGCATCGGCCGCCCGTGCCGTTTGACCTTCCGGATTCCGACTACCCAGCAGAATGATAACTTTCATGTTCACCTCCAAAAGAAAAGGGAGGATACGGAGCGAACTCCATATCCTCCCGAATGTCCAAAAGGACCATTAGCGGGAAACGCTAATTAGTAACGGTCGCGACGACCGCCGCCGCCGCCACCACCGCCACCGCGTCCACCACGTCCGCCGCCGCCGCCACCACCACCGAATCCACCGCCACCACCACCGAAACCGCCGCCGCCACCGCCGAAACCACCACTACGGGGGCGATCTTCGCGGGGCTTGGCTTCGTTGACCGTGAGGGGACGACCGTCAAGATCCTTGCCGTGTAATTCGGCAATGGCCTTGGCAGCTTCCGCCGGTGAGGACATCTCAACGAATGCAAATCCGCGGGACTTGCCCGTGAATTTGTCGATGATCATGCTGCAGCTTGTGACAGCGCCGCATGCTTGGAACAACGCGCGAAGATCATCCTCGGTTGTTCCGAATGACAGGTTTCCGACATATAGCTTGGTTGCCATATTTACTTATCTTTCTGCTGTGGGGAGATCCACGTGGCTGTTCCCGACTCGTTCGGGTTTCTGATCGACACCCCACCAGACACTTGCCGGTGATGGACAACCTACCAACTCACTATCTAAATCTCTCTACAACCAGCTAAAAGAATGACATCTGGCCGTTAAACCGCAATAACCAAATTGGATTATTTTGCGTCTATAGTTGTAAGTTGTTTAACTACAACTGAATAAGAATTGTCATGTCATGGGTTCCGGATGATCGGAAGGATCAGGCGGGAAGGATATGACGTGGAATGATGGATGGTCTGCCTGGCGCATTGCATGCGGATGGCTGTGGGGATCGGGTCGCCGGTGTTGAGATTGCGGGCAAAACGCGGGAAACAACTGGAGGTAATTTCCAATCGCACGCGATGTCCGGGCAGGAAGGTGTTGGCCGTGGCGGTCATGCCGATCGTGAGTTCATACACCCGGCCCGGTTGCATCATGACTTCATGGTCCAGTCCCTCCCGGAATCTGGTTCGGACAATACCGTCACAGAGAACCAGGGATCGACCGTCGGGATGGACATCACATAAACGGGCAACGAAATCGGTGTCGGGGGCATCGGAGGCGATGTATAGCACGGCCGTGATGTACCCGGTTGTTTCAAGCGGCTCCTGGAGGACCGGACCGGTGTATACCAGCACGTCATGGCGGTGTTCGATGGCGGCATGATCCTGGGGGCCGGCGCTGGGACCGAAGAAGCATCCGCCCAGGCAGGGTACCGGATGTTCGGGGTTGTAGGTGTAGCAGTCGGTATCGGCACCATGCGGGTGACCGGTTGTGAGGATGCCGTTTCCGTTCAGGCTGTTGGCATTTCCGGCACTGTCCAGGTGCCAGGCTTGTTCGACGGCACGGGCAAGCGGCCACTCCGGTTCGTCACGCCAGACATTGGTTCCC
Source organism: Lentisphaerae bacterium RIFOXYC12_FULL_60_16 (assembly GCA_001803315.1). GTDB lineage: Bacteria > Verrucomicrobiota > Kiritimatiellia > UBA8416 > YA12-FULL-60-10 > YA12-FULL-60-10. Next base: position 1,066 of record MHBQ01000095.1, on the reverse strand, counting down.
ATGATGAACAGGCGAACCGGTGGTTCGGTGTCGACGTCCGGGGAATCGTCCTTCAGGAAGCGGGACAGCCAGCGTGCTTCGAGTCCATCGAGATCGGTTATGGCGTTTGGGCCGAAATCCACCGGGCCCAGGATGCGGGTGTTGAGTGCATGGGCCCAGGGGCCCATCACGAGTTTCTGGAAAGGGCGGGCACGGGGTCCGCCCTGTGCCCGGATTCCCTGGAAATTACGCAACGTGCCGTCGTTGTATATGTCATACCAGCCGCCGATGTGCAGCATGGGAATGTTGAAATGCGCATAATGCGCCTCGACGCTGAGCGCTTCCCAGAATCCGTCGTAGCGCGGGTGGGCAAGCCAATTCTTGAAGTAGGGCAGGTTATAGCCGGCAGCTTCATCCATCGTCTGGAGGGGCAGATGGCGATACACCCGGATCCAGTCCGTGGTGGCATTGCTTTGACCGGCCCGTCCGGCCATGGCAAGCCCCCACCCGACGGCTATGGGAAGGTTCAGCACCCCGTTGTAATAAAGCATGTCCTTGAAGGCGTCCCGTCCCATGACACGCGGCACGATAACCTCCAGACCGTCGGGATTGGTGGACGCGGCTGCCAATTGCGTGCTGGCCAGGTAGGAACCGCCGATCATACCGATCCGGCCATTGCACCAGGGTTGTGACCGGATCCAGGCGATGGTGTCCCGGCCATCGCCGGTTTCGGCGAAGGGATTGAAACGGCCTTCGGAGTCGAACCGTCCGCGGCAATCCTGCATGACCACGGCATAACCGGTCTCGACGTAGCGGAGTATGGCCGAGGGGTCCGTATTCCCGTAAGGGGTCCGTAGCAGCAGGGTTGGGAAGGAGCCGGTTGGATCCGGAAGGCGGATGTCAGTCGATAGGTTGATTCCATCCGACATGCGAACCGGTACATCAATCCATTGTTTCATGGGGTTTACCTTAGTGGAATGACCGGACATCGTCACGCACTTCCGAATGGCGCATCCAGTTTGTGCATTCTCGCTGGAGCTGTGGCGACCTCGTCCCGGTCCAGGGTTGGTGGTTGGATGGCATGCCG
>MHBQ01000094.1 GCA_001803315.1 Lentisphaerae bacterium RIFOXYC12_FULL_60_16 | reverse complement strand
GCCAGGCCGCCCGGTCACGTTCCCGCATGCCGGTCTCAATCCGTTGCACAAGGTTCCGTGTCCCCGCCGCATCCTTGACCCGCGGAATCGAATACACATCCCCGTGCGCAAGTTCATCCCGGAGTTGTTTCGGCCAGGGCTGTCGATCCCCCACCCGCTCCTGCACCGCCCACATGCGTTCAAGCAGTTGATGCTTCAAGCCGTGTTCCATGGCCGTTTCCAGTTGATGGGTCAGCACCACGACGTCGTCCTTCACCGCGGCACCGAATTCAGACGATGCGTATTCCCGGACAATATCGTCCACCGCCCGGTCGGGATTCCATAACAACTGGAAGGTGATAACCTTGTTTAGATCCTCAAATATCCCCTCGGAATAGGGAAAGAACCCGACCAGCACATCCCGCGCCTTGGCCCAGTAATCCTGCCAATGCGCAGGCCGCGGATTGGCCCCAAACCCGCCCCAGGGCCACATCCGTTCCATGCTGATTTCCGGGAATCCCACGGCGGGAAAACCGCCCGGCACCCCGTGGATGCGCGGGAATTCAGGAAAGCCGCCGTAATCGTCCGCCAGGATGTAGTCCACCCAGTCCGGACGGCGTGTGGAGAAGGCCTGCTGAATCCCGTCCCACTCCCCGGTGGTGAAATGATCAAAATACCAGGTGGACAGGATAAGCTTCGCGTTCGGACACATCTCCTTCACGAGGCGGGCAACCGGCTCGGCGGTCTTGAGAAAACCATTGGCTCCCCAGGGTGCGCATTGGGTACAGGTGCATCCGCCTTGGTCGTAGGGCCAGATCCAGAAATACTGCAGATCGATGCCGCGAAACGCCTCCAGCATCCGGCGCCGGTCGTCGAGGATCTGCTGGAGCCCGCCGGGGGCATGCGGACAAATCTCCACATGGTAATGCCCCCCGGGGGGCCGGGTATACCCGTCATGGCCCGCCGTCCAGTCCGCCCGCATCGGTACGGGACTGTTGGCATACGCCTCGTTCGCCAGCGACGTGAGCGCCGGCGCCATCCCGACTTGTTCCGCCGCCTGCAGAATCGCCCGTAGACGCTGGATCATGGCCTGCGCGGCAGGATCATCAATCCCCGCGTAATGATGCATGTCAAACCAGACACTGAGCGTGTTACACCCCCACAATGCCAGTTCCTCGATGTAACGCCGGACCGCCGCAATCGGCGCATCGTGGTAGAAATTGTGGAAATGCGAGGCAAAATACATGCCCCGAACCGGCTTTACCGGGACCGACACCCCCCTCCAGTCCCCCGGCTCCATCCCGGAATCCGAAAAACGGCAGGACCGCAACCACTGGCCCACCGCATACAACAACCCGCGTTCATCGTTGCCCGCCAGCTGCACACCGCCGGCGATATCCCCGATCCGGAAACCTTCCATGCCGATGCCGGGCTGAATGGACAGGGTAACCGTCCAATCCGCCGTTCTTCCCGAAACGGAAAGGTCGGCACGTTCACGCACCGTCCGCTTGAGCAGACGGACAGCCGAACGCACCACCACACCGTCGCCGGCCCGGTTAACCACGCGCAAGGATTGGATCATGCTGCCTCCCCTGGTTTCATTCAGAACGACAGACTGTATAGCTCGGCATCGCTGAACTCAAAACGAACCCGGACCATATCATAACGGAATGGCGTCGTTGGACGGTCCTTCCATCGCAACACCGTTTCCGGCCCGCCGGATGCTTCAACCGAAAGGCTGTCCATCAGGTGAAATCCGGGAAGCTTCCGGCCAAACACATCGCATAGTTCAGCCCGCAACCATCCCCGCACATCCGCCTCAATCCGGATCGTGCCGCCCTGGGGACAGAATACATCCGACAGGAATCCGCCCGGGACCTTTCCGGCCGCCAACCCGATCAACCGCTGTTTCCGCCAACGGGCGCCCATGATGGCCGTCGTATGGGCCGGATCCTTGGACAAGGCTTCCCGGTGCCGGACCGGTGTCCCGGTATACAGGCACAGCCAGGTATCCCCCTCGTCGATCCAGGCATTGGGCGGATAGATCCCCTCCCGGTCACGGGCCCCGCTGTTGCGGGCCGGACGGGGTATGAATCCGCCCCGCAAGGGGCGATGCCACGATTTCCCGTCCCGGCTGAACACGAGTTCCAGATCCTGGGTCTGCTGGTCGCCCTCCACCCGGTAATGCCCCAGCGAGCCGACCATCCAGTCTTCATGCCACTGGACGGCCAGGTGATAGAATTGAAGATCCCATGAATCCTGCGCGTCCGGCATGATGACCAGTTCCGGGACGCTCCACACGATGCCATCCTCGCTGAGCCGCCGCTGTATGTAACGATGAACCTGAGAACAATTATCAACCTCCACCCGGCGGTCGGGATGGGCGGGAACCATCCACTGGGCGTAGTATTCGAAACGGTTCAGGGCGTCGTTAAAATACACATAGCTGGCGTCGTTGGTCCGCAGGGCCTTCAACCGCCATAATTCCGCGGATTCCGCCGCCGGCAGGCTGCCGTCAGGTTCCCATCCGTTCTCGAGTCGTGCCTTCCCGTTCATTCCGCTGTCGATGAACGTCCACCGCGCCGGCCGGTCAATCCGCCATCGCAACCCGTCATGGCTATGCGCCAGGGTGTACCGATACCCGTTCGCATGGTGCCAGAAATACATGCGCCACGAACCATCCGGCAACCGCAACACCTGGGGTTGCCCGACGAAATCCTGCTTGGCATCAAAATCATCGAAGACCAGGCGGTTCGTGTCGTTTCCGTCATGGCGGTGCTGCCCCAGCATGCGGCGTTCCCATGTCAACCCATCGTTCGATTCTGCCACGGCAATCCACATCGCACCGAAACCGCGGGAATAGGCGGTGTAATAGAGACGATAACCACCCGATTCCAACGCGATGATGCTGCTGCAAAAACTGGAAACACTGCACCCGCCTTCCCCGGTGGCATCGCCCTGCAGGAATACCCCGAGCCGGGTTACGGGAGGATATACCCGGTGAATATTCCGGGCGCCGGCCGGCAGCGAGTCCGTGAGCCAGAATTGATGCCGGCTGGTAACCCCGCCGGGCAAAACGGTTGCGCGAGCCAACTGCCAGGGATGCATACTGTCCTCCATCGCATGGGTGATCAGAAAACCGGTCTGGATCCTTGCCAGGACCCTCCCAAAAAGCAAGCCGTTCCACGATTATCCGGCAAGATCGGCAACGGCGGCCAGCAATTCATCGCGGGTGACCGGTTTGGAAAGAATCCGGTCCACACCGGCCGGATGATCCCCGCTGCCCAGCATGAATTCACCAAACCCGGTCACCATGAGAACGGGAAGGGATGAATCACCCCGCTTCAATTCCTGTGCCACCAGATCCCCGCTCATATCCGGTAGGGCACGGTCAAGAATGGCCAGATCAAAACGCCCCCCCTCACGGGACTGCTTGATGCCCGTCTCCCCGTTGACACAGGCAACCACCGTATGCCCGGCATGGGTGAGGGTCTGTTCTATCACCTGGCGAACCCACGGGTGGTCATCCACCACCAGGATGCGTAACGCCCTGGCAGGCGCCTTGCGAACCGGTTCACCGGCAGGAATCCCGTTGGACAACTTCATCGGCAACCGCACCACGAGGGTGGTGCCTTTCCCGGGGCCGGTTTTCTTGATGTCGACATTCCCTCCCCACCGGCGTGCACATCCCCGTACGATGGTCAGCCCCATGCCGGAATGGTCCTTGCCCTTGGTTGAGAAGAACGTTTCAAAACAGTGTAAACAGGTTTCCGCATCCATGCCGACCCCGGTATCCGTCACTTCAATCAACACGGTGGAACCTTCCACCAGCGTGCGGATCGTCAGGGTTCCGCCTTCCGTCATGGCATCCACGGCATTCACGATCAGATGCGTCAGGATCTCCCGCACCTCCATGGAACGGCCGTGGAAAGCCGGCACCGATCCGAGATGCAGGGTGCAATCCACCGGCCTGCCTTCAGCCTGGCGGCGGTCTTTCCACATCGGCTCCAGCAGGGAAACCACCTCCTTGACCACCGCATTCAAATCCACCGGCCCGGCATCCTGGCGCCCGGCGGGACTGAAGAATTCCGTCAGGTTCCGCACCACACGGGCCGCCCGCGTGGCGGACTCATGCATGGCGGTCACACAATCGCGCACTTCATCCACTTTCGCCATCACGTCCGGGAACTGCATCAGGTAATCACTCAACCCCAGGATCGGCATCAGGCTGTCATTGAGATCATGAACCATGCCTTCCGAGACCTGGCGCAGGGCCTGCAGCCGTTCCTGCTGGGCCATTTCACCCTGTGCCCGGCGTAACCGTTCAAGGGATGCCGACAGGCGCACATTGGTCTCACGCAGGGATTGCGCCGTGGACGCCTGGTGCCGGATCTCGTTCTCAAGCTGCTCCCGCGCCTGCCGCAGGGTCTCCATCATGCCGTTGAAAGATCCCGCCAGGATGGCCAGTTCGTCTTCGCCATCCACCGGTATGCTCTGCGTCAAGTCCCCGGCCTTCACCCGGTCGGCGCCGGCCTGGAGTTGTTGCACCACCCGGGCAATGCGACGCCCGATGGCCAGCCCCGAAAACGCGAGCAACCCGGCCAGAATCGCACTGACCCCCACAATCAACAGGTACGCACGCTCCTGCATGTCCGCAACCCGTTTATGCCCGTTGGCCGCCAGCGTGTTCACATTGCCCACCATCACCGCCGACTTGACCCAGATCGCTTCAAGGGTTGCGTCCTCGCTCTCAGGGACACGTTGTTCCGGATCGCGTGCCGGGGCGCTTAACCGCACAAACAGGTCACGCATCCCGGAATGGGTCCGGCGGATCTGCTCCATCAACTGCTGGTCATCCGGGCTGGACGCCTTTTCGCGGATCAGCAGCATCCCGATCCGCTGGTGGAGTTCCAGCCAACGGTCCTGGTTTTCACGGGTCGGATGCATGGCATAACGGTGCGTGGTGACATTCAGGCGCGCCGACTCCAGCGCCAGGTTGTCCGCCGTACGGAACCGGGCCGTTACCAGCGAGACCCCCTCCGCCGTCCAGTACAGGATGACGCTGATCATCAACGCCAGCAAGACGGGCAATACGGCACTGACCTGTAAACGTGTCCTGACATTCATATCAACTCCCTCTTGCGGTTCGCCCGGCCGTTATTCCACCCGGTATATGTAGCCGTCCGCCCCTCCCAGTTTCCGGAACATGCCGATAACCAGGTTGCCATCATCCAGGATCTCGTCGATCTCCATCATCCGGGCGTCATCCACGTCGGCATTCACCACCCGTACACCATGCCCGAACCCCGCGACATCCGGCGCCCAGTCCCATTGTCCGCCGACAGGCGTTGGCCGGTCCCAGTTCATCCGGCTCAGGTAATCGGGCATGCCGTCAGGCACCACACCGGGGTCGGCATCCGGGGGAAATCCACCGCTTTCAAGGGACCGTTGCTCAAAGGCCATGGCGGCGGCGCGAATGTTCGCCGCAAACGTGGTGTTCTGGGAACGGCGCCGGGCCTTGATGAAAGAGGGAAGGGCGATGCCTGCAAGCAGGGCGATCACTGCTACGGCAAACATGATCTCCACGAGGGTAAACCCCCAACGGTTCGGCACCTGCCGGCTCCCCATACAAACCTCCCTGCTGCCAGTGAAACACGCACAACGGGGCAAGTCAATGCAAGGCTTCTCACAGCGGTTCCAAATAACGAAATTTTCGGGTTGAACGGGAGGCTGTAAAGCGCGAGAGGAGCGGGAGGCTGGCGGTTTTCGCAGGCGTGAGAAGAA
>MHBQ01000093.1:45148-57111 GCA_001803315.1 Lentisphaerae bacterium RIFOXYC12_FULL_60_16 | reverse complement strand
GCAGTGCGATGCTCCTGGCCATGTTTGCGGTGGTCGGCGCCCGCATGGGGTCCTTCGATTTTTCAGCCTGGGGTGCACTACGCAATGCGGGCCCCGGATTCCGCGGAGCGGTGTTCATGCTGGGCCTGGTCGGCTTCGGCGTGAAAGCCGGGTTGTACCCGATCCATGTCTGGTTACCCGAGGCGCATCCGGCTGCCCCCAGCCACGTATCGGCCCTGATGTCGGGGGTCATGATCAAGACGGGCATTTATGCCTTGATCCGGTTGGTATTCCTGCTGGGTTCACCGGATCCCTGGTGGGGATTGCTGCTGGTGGCGATCGGCGTTGCATCCGGCGTGCTGGGAGTTGTCTTTGCCCTTGCCCAGCATGATATCAAGCGGCTGCTGGCGTACAGCAGCGTTGAAAACATCGGGATCATTGTCATGGGGCTCGGTCTTGGCATGCTGGGGTGGAGTTACCGGCAGCCGGTTGTCATGGTGGCGGGTCTGGCGGGCGCCCTCCTTCACGTGGTGAACCATTCGGTTTTCAAGGGGCTCCTGTTCATGGCGGCCGGTTCGGTGGTGCATGCCACCGGTTGCCGGGATATCAACCGGATGGGGGGGCTCATGCGGCGCATGCCGCATACGGGAGCGGCCTTCCTGGCCGGTTCGGCGGCAATTTCAGGGTTGCCGCCATTCAATGGGTTCCTGAGCGAATTCCTCATTTATTCCGCAGCATTCATCGCGGTGCTGAACGGGCCTTCAACGCTGGTTGCCCCGGCCGTCGTGGTGATTGGCTCGTTGGCCCTGATCGGGGGTCTGGCAACGGCTTGTTTTTCCAAGGTTTTCGGGGTGGCTTTTCTCGGGGAACCGCGCAATGATCAGGCGGCGCATGCCCATGAATGCGGGATGCCGATGCGCATTTCCTTGTATGCCTTGTCAGCCGGATGCCTGGTCATCGTCGGATGTGCCGCCTGGATCATTCCGGGACTGTTCCGGGTGGCGGGAACGGTTGCCGGTCTGCCGGTGGATCCGGGAACCGGTCCGCTTGCGATGCTGGGTTCCGTTGTGTCCCGTGTGAGCGGGGTGTCCGCGGTTTTGATCGTTTTGGGGCTCCTGCTGGCCGTGGTGCGGTGGCGCCTGTTGAACGGCCGGTGTGTCGGGCGTGCGGTAACCTGGGATTGCGGTTATGCGGCCCCTACGGTTCGCATGCAGTATACGGCTTCGTCCTACACGCAGCCGATCACCAGTCTGTTCCGGGCGATCCTTGGATTCCGGATACGGTTGCGTCCTCCAACCGGCTTGTTTCCCGCTGCCGCCTCGTATGAATCCCGCGCCGGGGATACGGCCAATGATTATCTGTTTCGTCCGTTTTTCCGGTTTGTGGAACGGATGTTCATCCGGCTGCGGTGGCTCCAGGCGGGCCATGTGCAGGTGTATGTGCTGTATGTTGCCCTGGCCCTGCTGATCCTGTTGCTGGTGGCGTTGTGAGGACCGGTCTATGACGTGGGACAGTCTATGCGCGTATGTGCTGGCACTGGTGGTGGCACCCCTGTTGACGGGCATCATCAACCGCGTCAAGGCGATGTTTGCCGGGCGGCACGGCCAACCGCTGTTACAGGCCTATTTCGATCTCGCCAAGCTCCTGCGAAAAGGGGCGGTCTACAGTGGAACCACCACCTGGGTGTTCCGGACCGGACCGGTGGCGGGGTTGGCGGCCGTCCTTGTGGCGCTGGCGTTTGTCCCGCTCGGAAAAGTTCCGGCCCTGGTTTCGTTCAATGGGGATTTTCTGCTGGTCGCCTACCTGTTCGGGGTGATGCGGTTTGTCACCGTCATGGCGGCGCTGGACACGGGTTCCAGTTTTGAGGGGATGGGTGCCAGCCGGGAGGTGCAATTCTCCGCCCTGGCTGAACCGGCCTGGTTCATGGGGCTGGTGACCGTGATATACGTGAGCGGCGAGTGGTCCCTGTCCCCGGCGCTGGCCGGGGTATCATCCGGGGTGTGGGGGCCGGCCGGCAGCGCCATGGTGCTGGTTGGCCTGGCCTGGCTGGGCGTGTTCCTGACCGAGAACTCACGAATACCCGTGGATGATCCCAATACCCACCTGGAATTGACCATGATCCACGAGGTGATGGTGCTGGATCATGGCGGCCCGGATTTCGCCTTCATCCTCTACGGTGCCATCCTGAAATTATGGACGCTGGGGGCCTTCCTGGTAAGCCTGGTGACGCCTTACCGGACCGGCATGGTACTGCTTGACCTCGGGTATGGCCTGGCGGGCATGTTGATCCTGGCGATGGTCGTCGGGATCATTGAATCGATCATGGCCCGCCTGCGTCTGGTGCGGGTGCCGCACCTGCTGCTCACGGCCACGGCCTTTGCGCTACTGGCCCTGTTCCTGGTGATGAGGTGAATATGCACGGTATCACCGACAATATCATGGCGATCCTGATGCTGATCAACCTGGCGTTGACACTCAGCAGCCGGCTGGCGACCTGCATCTCGCTGGTGGCCTTCCAGGGCGTGATGCTGGCGTTGTTGCCGTTGTTCTCGCACGAGGGATTGAATCCGCGCACGTTGTTTCTCGCCGGCCTGGTGGTGGTGGTCAAGGGCTTGATTTTTCCCGGCTTGTTGTCGCGTGCGGTTCGTGATGCCAATGTCCGCCGGGAGGTGGAACCGTTCTTCGGGTATGGAACTTCCATCCTGGTGGGGATTGCGCTCCTGACCATCTCGTTCTGGGTGGGTATCCGCCTGCCGTTGCCGGTTTCCGAAACCACGTCGGCCCTGGTGGTGCCGGGTGCGATTGGCGCGATCCTGACCGGGTTGTTCCTGCTGGTCAGCCGCCGGAAGGCGGTCACCCAGGTGCTCGGATACCTGGTGATGGAAAACGGGATGACGGCTTTTGGCCTGGCGGTGGTGCCGGAAATTCCCCTGTTGATTGAGCTGGGCATCCTGCTGGATGTGTTTGTCGGGGTGTTGGTCATGGCGATCATGATCTGGCATATCAGCCGTGAATTCGACCATATGGACGTGGATCAACTGAGCACCTTGAAGGGGTAGCATGGACGGTATGGGAAATATATTATGGTGGTTGCTGATCCTCCCGGTACTGGTGGCGTTGATCAGTCCGGTGCTGCCGTCGGCACGTTCGGCGCTGGCCCTGGTGATGGTCGGCGTCCCCCTGATTGCCCTGCTGGCACTTTGGGCGGTGATAACCGTTTTCCAGGCCGGACCGTTGTTAACCGTGGGTGGCTGGTTGCATCTTGATGCGTTGTCGGCCTTCCACCTGGCGGTGTTGATGGTGGTGTTCGTGATGAGTTCGGTTTTTGCCGGCGTCTATTTCCGGCATGAGCCGCCAGCCCATGCCCTGGACCGGCATTCGGCCCGCCGGTTTGCCGCCCTGTGGTACGGGGCGATGGCCGCCATGACACTGGTCCTGCTTTCCAATAATCTCGGTGTGATGTGGGTGGGGGTGGAAGCCACCACGCTGCTGACGGCTTTCCTGATCTGCCTGCATGTCTCCCCGGTTTCGCTGGAGGCCACCTGGAAGTACCTGATCGTGTGTTCGGTCGGTGTGGCCTTTGCCTTCATGGGGGTGTTGCTGGTGGCCGCCTCGATCGGCGCCGTATCGGCGACGGATACGCATCTCCTGCATTGGACGCACCTGCAGGCGATTGCGGGCAACCTCGACAAGAACCTGATGAAGGTGGCCTTCATATTCCTCCTGGTGGGGTTTGGAACCAAGGCCGGGTTGGCGCCGATGCACAGCTGGTTGCCGGACGCCCACAGCCAGGCACCCGCCCCGGTATCGGCCCTGTTTTCAGGTTTCATGTTGAACATGGCGCTCTATGCCATCATGCGCTTCCTGCCGCTGGTTGCGTCGGCCACTGGCGGATCCGGTTGGGCATCCAACCTGCTGATCGGGTTCGGACTGGTCTCCATCCTGGTGGCGGCCGTGTTCATCGTCGTGCAGCGCGATCTCAAGCGTTTTCTTGCCTACTGCAGTGTTGAGCACATCGGCATTATCGCGCTGGGGTTGGGACTGGGCCCGCTGGGCGCCGTGGCCGCGCTGTTTCATACGTTGAACCATTCCGTCTGCAAGGCGCTTGCATTCTTCAGTGCCGGGCGGTTGGGACAGATCTACGGTACCCATGACATGCGGAAGATCCGTGCCAGCCTCCAGGTGAACCGGGCCTGGGGAACCGGCATGCTGGCAGGCATCCTGATCCTGATCGGTGTCGCCCCGTTCGCAATCTTCATGAGTGAATGGTTCCTGATCCGGGCGGCGGTGGAGTCGCAACGGTATGGGGTGCTGGGCTTGTTCCTGGCAGGAGCGGTCATCGTTTTTGCCGGATCGTTGCGCCATGCCGTCGGGATGGCCTGGGGACCGCGGCCGGCATCTGTGAAATCGGTTCCCAGTCCGGTCCTGGAATGGCTCATGGTGGTCCTGCCGCTGTTGTTTCTGCTCGTGCTGGGACTCTGGATGCCGCCGGGTTTCCGCCACATCCTGGAATCGGCGTCCGTCATTCTCACTGGTGGTGGGACACCATGAAGCCATCCGGTTTCGTTCCCTTCGTGCATGGCGATGCCGTACCGCGGCGCAAGGTTCCCATCCTGGAAATTGCGGAGTTCCGGAAAGCCCTGCTGGATGCCATCCAGGGCGGCCAGCGTCTTGTGTCCTGGTCGGGCCACGAGGCCGGGGATGGATCGGTGGAACTGCTGGCGGTGCTGGCAGACGATGTCAACGGAACCTTGGCGGCGGCCGTGACGCGGGTGCGTGACGGGTATCCGTCGGTGACCCCGGAATGCCCGCAGGCCCATTGGTTTGAACGTGAGATTGCCGAGCAATGGGCGATCAAGCCGGAAGGGCATCCCTGGTTGAAGCCCATCCGCTTCCACGCGCCGTACCGTGCCGGGGCCTCCATGCCCGGGGGGGAGGGGTCCCCCCTGCCGGGCGTTACCGATTATTTCCACATGGAAGGCGACGAGGTTCATGAGGTGGCGGTTGGCCCCGTGCATGCCGGCGTCATTGAACCGGGCCATTTCCGTTTCCAATGCCATGGCGAGACCGTGTTCCATCTTGAAATTGAGCTGGGATACCAGCATCGCGGGCTGGAACGGCACCTGCGTGGCGGACCGGACCGGAAAACCGTCCATTACCTGGAGACGGCGGCCGGGGACACGACGATCGGGCATGCCACGGCGTATGCCCACCTGGTGGAGCAGCTTGCCTCGGTTCGGGTCCCGTCCCGTGCGCAGGTGTTGCGCGGTGTGGCCCTTGAACTCGAACGGCTGGCCAACCATACCGGTGACCTCGGGGCATTGGCGGGTGATGTGGGATATCTGCCGACCGCATCCTACTGCGGACGGATACGGGGTGACTGGCTCAACCTCACGGCGGTATTGTGCGGGAACCGGTTCGGACGCGGACTGGTCCGGCCCGGGGGATTGGGCGTCACGGTTGATGCTGCTGCCATTGCCGAAGTTCAGAAGCGCCTGGATGCGTTGGAAAAGGACCTGACCAGCGCCGTTGAATTGTTGTGGTCCACGAATTCCGTCATGGCCCGTTTCGAAGAGACGGGTTGTGTTTCGCGTCAGGATGCGGAGATGATCGGCCTGGTAGGCCCGGCTGCCCGTGCCAGCGGCATTGCCCGGGATATCCGGAATGATTTTCCTTCCGGCATTTACCGGTATGCGCATATTCCGGTGGGTGCCTGGCATAGCGGCGATGTGTTTGCACGGGCTTTCATACGGTGGACGGAATGCCAGCGGTCGATTGCCTTCATCCGCGAACAGCTGTCCATGCTGGGGGAAGGAGCGGTCCAGGTTGCCTGCGGGTTGCTGGCCCCGGATACCCTGGCGGTTTCCCTGGTGGAAGGCTGGCGTGGGGAAATCTGCCACGTGGCCCTGACGGATCCAGCCGGCCGGTTTGCCCATTACAAGGTGGTGGACCCGTCCTTCCACAACTGGTTTGGGTTGGCGCTATCGCTGCGTAACCAGGCCATATCCGATTTTCCCTTGTGCAACAAGAGTTTCAACCTTTCCTACTGTGGACACGATTTGTGAGGGATTGATATGTGGCGCGAGTTAAAAGCCCGAATGCGGCAGCGGTACCGGACCTACGATTATCCGCGCCTGGAACCCGTGTTGCCCGTGACGTTCAAGGGGATGCCGGTGATCGATCCCAGCCCGGTGGCGAATGCAGCGGAGCTGGTGGAGCAATGTCCCACCGGCGCCATCTCGGCCGACCCCGGCCAACATCTCCGCCTCGACACTGGTAAATGCCTGTTTTGCGGAGCCTGTGAACGGGCTTGCGGAGGGCAGGGGGTGCGTTTTTCGAAGGAATACCGGCTGGCGGCCCGGGCACGGGACGATCTGATGATTCGGGAAGGTGAATCCAGGCTGGCCGATGCCTTGCATCGTGAGGCCGCCCGGTTGTTCGGCCGCTCGCTGAAGCTCCGCCAGGTAAGCGCCGGGGGCTGCAACGCCTGCGAGGCGGATGTCAACGTGCTGAATACGCTGACGTTTGACCTGGGCCGGTTCGGCATCCAGTTTGTTGCCTCGCCCCGGCATGCGGATGGATTGCTGGTGACCGGTCCGGTTACCCATAACATGGAACTTGCCCTGCGGAAAACCTACGATGCCGTGCCGTCGCCCAAGATCGTCATTGCCGTGGGGGCCTGTGCGGTATCCGGAGGGTTGTATGCCGATCACAACGCGTGTGGCGCCGGCGTCGGACGCCTGCTGCCCGTTGATCTGCATGTGCCGGGATGTCCACCCCATCCCTGGACCATCCTGGACGGCCTGCTTCGCTTCCTCGGCCGGATACCCTGATCCTGCCGGAAGGTGGTGGTATACACCCACCGATTAAAAAAAAAGCCCCGGAAGCGGGGTTGCCGCCATCCGGGGCTGATGATTCAAACCGTCGAATTACTTCTTCAGGAGCTTCTTGGCGAGGTCCGCAGCCGAGGCCGCGTCCGGCGCATAACCATCGGCGCCGATCTCATCGCAGAACGCCTGGGTGACCGGAGCGCCACCGATCATGACCTTGGTCTTGCCTTTGAGGTCGGACGCATTGACGGCATCCACGACCGCCTTCATGTTGGTCATGGTGGTGGTCAACAACGCCGAGATTCCGATAACCTGCGCCTTGTTGTCGCGGGCGCCATTGACAAACTTCTGGGCGTCCACATCGATGCCCATATCGACCACCTTGAAGCCGGCGCCTTCGAGCATCATGCCGACCAGGTTCTTGCCGATGTCGTGCAAATCGCCTTTGACCGTCCCGATCACGGCGGTTCCCAGCGGTTGGACGCCGGCCGAGGTCAGTTTCGGCTGGAGGATCGCCATGCCGGCCTTCATGGCGCGGGCGGCGATGAGCACTTCCGGAACATACACTTCATTCTTCTTGAACCGTTCGCCGATGATACCCATGCCGGAAAGCAATCCCTTGTTCAGGATGTCCTGCGGTTTCTCGTTGGCGGCGATGGCCTTCTCCACGAGTGCTTTCACGTCGTTGGCTTTGCCCTTCATCAGATTTTCAGCAATCTCGTTCAGTATGCTCACGTGCTTCCCCCTTATGGTTCGGTTAAACGCGTTGTGTGCTTCATCGGGTTCATCCCCGAAAACGCGCCAACTCTAGCTGACTTCGCGTGAGCGTCAATAGTCATTTTATGTTAAAAATATAACGATCTTGCTGTCCTGTAAGAATAATGGTTGGATAATGCCGATATTTGGTTGTCCTGAAGGGTATGACTATGCCGATTCTGTCAAAACGCATGATGCTTGAGATTGCCCGGACCTGTCGGCATGAGACCGGATTGCGGGCACGATTTGTCGATATGAGCGGGGCATGGATTGGACCGGGCACGGCGGATGCGGTGCTTGGTCAATGGGCGGGGTTTGCCAGGGATATGCGCTATGCCATCCAGGAAAGCGTGAACAGCGGGTCGGGGTTTGTCATGCATGCGGCGCCGAACCTGGTGTTCTGCATGGTGGCCATGGAACAACACCGCGTGCTGCACGGCGGCGTATTGGCCGGTCCGGTCTGGTGCGGAACGGAGGATGGCGACCGGCGTGAGGCGGTTGATTATCTGGCGGTGCACGGGGTCAACCGGGAGCCGTCGACGCTTTGGGTTGCCCGTTTGCCTGCGCGATCCCTGGAATCGATGGCCGGTGCGGGAAAAATCCTCATGAATCGATTGTATGACTGCACCGGTTGGTCGGCCGACCTGTTGACGGAAAACCGCATCCGGAACCAGCAGCAGATGCAGATCACGCAGGCGATTGAAGCCCAGCGGCGCAACGGGCAATCGGCGCTGTATGCGTTTGAAAAGGAGCGGAGTCTGCTGGCGAACATCCGGGCGGGGGATCGGGAAGGAGCGCGGCGCCTGCTCAACGAGATGCTGGCCGCGATTTTCCTGGCATCGTCCCAGATGCCGGTGTTGCGGGCGCGCACGATTGAACTGATGAGCTGCCTGACCCGGGCGGCCATTGAGGACAATCCCCTGCTGGAACCCCTGATCGAGCGCAACCACGCCTGGACGGAACGCCTGGTCAAGGCCGGAAGTTTCGAAATCCTTTCCGCCGCCCTCATGAAGGCGCTGGATGAATTCATCGACGGGGTCTACGTTCACGGGGTCAACCGCACGAATCCCCGGGTAACACGGGTGATCGATTATATCAGCCGGAACCATGCCCTGCGGATCTCGCTGGCCGATGTCGCGCGGGAAGCCGGAGTCAGCATCGGACGTCTTTCCCACCTCATGCGGGAATTCACCGGGAAGACGGTGCTGGAACTCTTGTTCCAGATCCGGATCCAGCATGCCCAGGAACTGTTGACCCGGTCGGACAAGTCCTGCACGGAAATCGGTTACGAGGTCGGATTTACCGACCAGAGCTATTTCATCAAGCATTTCAAGCGCCTGACGGGAACCACGCCCCTGCGTTTCCGGCATGCCCGTTCACGGTAGATGTATTCGGCCGGCGTTTTTTTATTGAATTCGTAGGCGGGCAGGGTAGATTCCATTCCTCCGGTGATGGCGAGCGTAGCTCAGCTTGGTTAGAGCATCAGATTGTGGATCTGATGGTCGCGGGTTCGAATCCCGTCGCTCGCCCCATTCACCCGGAATGTTTTTGCCGGAATCGAGATTACACACGCATGCCCATGAACCGCAAGCCGGTACGCCGGTGTCATTCCTGCCGCCTGAATCTTCGTGATCATTGCTGGTTGTTCGATTCCCCGCGAGATCAATGGCGGCAAGGCCGGATTTGCATGGCCTTTGATAATCCCGCGGCCCTTGAACGGTTTGTCGACTGGAGTAAACACCAGCCGGGGGTGAAGACCGGGAAGGAATTGCGAAAGAGTTTGTTCCGGACCCATTCCCGGAATCCAGTTCTGGACCTGGCGGATGCCGAGAAGGCGGAGGTCCTGGCTGCCATAAAGCTCAGGATGGAATCCCGGCCTGCCGAAAAGGGTGCACCATGAAGCCTGCCCAAGGACGAAAGGTATATGTTGCCGAAAAGGCCATCCTGGTCCAGGCCATTTGCGGGAGGACGGACCGCGCCGTTGCCGGGGATTCATTGGCCGAACTGGAGCGACTGGCGGAGACCGTCGGTGCGGTCGTGGTGGGTTGTATCACCCAGCGCCGGGACGCCCCAACCCCGCAGTTTTACCTGGGGGAGGGGAAGCTGTCGGATGTTCAACTGGCTTGTCGCCAGGCCGGTGCGGACCTTGTTATTTTCGACAATGATTTGTCGCCCATCCAGGTCAACAACCTCGACCTGGCGCTCGGGTTGAAGGTCATTGACCGGACGGAACTGATCCTGCAGATTTTTGCCAACCGGGCCCGTTCCGCGGAAGCCCAGATCCAGGTGGAACTGGCCCAGTTGCAGTACCTGGTCTCGCGCATTCCCGTTTCGGAGAAGCAGCACCGTTATGCCGGCGGGATCGGCATGCGGGGCCCGGGTGAAAGCCCCCTGCAGCTGCGCAATGCGCCCATGCGGCGGCGAATCTCGGATCTCAAGCGGAAGCTTGCCGACATCCAGGCGAGGCGGGACCGTGCGCGGGAGAAACGTGACCACCATGCCATGCCCCTGTTATGCCTGGTGGGATACACCAATGCGGGAAAATCCACCCTGCTCAACGTGTTTACCCGTGCCGACGCCTATGTGGATGACCGGCTGTTTGCCACCCTGGACACCAAGACCCGGGCGGTGTTTCTGCCGGACGGGACCCGGGCCATGTTGACCGACACCGTAGGCTTCATCCGGCATCTCCCGCATGGACTCGTGGCCTCGTTCCGGTCTACACTGGATGTTGCCGTGGGGGCCGACCTGCTGGTGGTGGTGGCGGAAGCCAACCACCCGAGGGTGGCGGATCATCTGGCCGTGGTGCGCGATACGTTGGCCGACATCGGGGCGGACCGGGTTCCATCCCTGCTGGTCATGAACAAGTGTGATGCGCTGGCGGATGATGCCGCGCGGGCGGAGGTGATGTCGCGCTACCCGGAGGCCATTGCCATTTCGGCCAAAACCGGGGACGGGCTGGATAACCTCAAGCGTGCGATGGGAGAACGGTTGAACGATGTTATACGTAATCGGAACACCGATCGGAAACCTGCAGGATCTGTCGCCACGGGCGATTGAGATTCTCAAACAGGTGCAGGTGCTGGCCTGTGAGGATACCCGCCGCACCCGTCAGTTGCTGGCGCATTTCAACATTCCGGTGCCACGCTGGGTTGTCTCCTACCGGGAACACCGCGAAGCATCGTCCGGGGAACACCTGTTGGCCCATTGGCGGGAAGGCCACCAAGTGGCACTGTGTTCGGATGGCGGTATGCCGTCCGTGAGTGATCCGGGCTACCGGCTGGTCCGCCTGGCCGTGGAAAACAGTATACCGGTGGTGGTGATTCCGGGTCCCAGTGCCGTATTGACGGCCCTGGTGGTGTCGGGGTTGCCGACCTCGAGTTTCACCTTCAAGGGTTATCCGCCGCGGAAACCGGGACCGTTGCGCCGTTTCTTCGAATCCGAAGCCTCGATGCCCCATACCCTGGTGGTTTTTGAATCGCCGTACCGGGTGGGTGCCACGCTGGCGGCGGCTTATGAGGCGCTGGGTAACCGGCAGGCGGCGGTCTGCCTGGAACTGACCAAGCATTTCGAGCGGGTTGAACGTGGATCCCTGGAGACCCTGGCAGCATCCTTTGCCGGCAAAAAGGTCAAAGGTGAAGCCACGCTGGTCATTGCCGGCAACCATCCCAAATTCACGGATGAATCGGACCCGTCTGAACCGGACGATCCCTCCGATCCGGATGTGTCCGATCCCGCGGTTTCCTGCTAGCGGTTTGCCTGGTACGTTTCCGGTTCCGCGGGATAACGTGTTCCGTCCTCACTGCGTTGCCATCGCAGGTAGGTTTTCTCCCGTAGAAGCAAGACATGGGTTTGGAGGGTGTAACCGACCAGGCCGGCATCGGGATGGACCCGGAGTCCCCATTTGTTCAAACCTTTCGGCCACGGTGCAAGAAACAGGCGCAGGAGATCATCATAATGGGCGTTGGTTCCAAGCTGGGTCAATTCCCGGGCCAGCTTGGTTTCGAATTTCCTGCAGGCATTCCAGAAGCACATGTCGGGACCGTCCTGGGGCAGGTTGAAAAGCTTGAGATAGCTTTCGCGCATGGCCTGCTGATGCCGACCCTGGGTGGTGTTGTTATCCCGGCAGGTCATTCCGGAAATGTGGCTGCGGCCGTCCGGTCCGGGATGGAACACGTCGATATATTTGAAACTGCACTTTTCGATTGCCACGGAACGCAGGGTATCGTCAAACAGGATCAGGTTGCACCGGCCCCAGAACGGGCAATACCGCGTCAGGAATTCCACGCCCCCCGGCACATCACGGGTGTAGTGGGGCATCATATGGGTGACGGGCAGGGGGAACAGTTCGTCGGGTTCCTCATCCAGGTGAAGTCCATTTCCAACCCCGGGGGGAGC
>MHBQ01000093.1:44825-45083 GCA_001803315.1 Lentisphaerae bacterium RIFOXYC12_FULL_60_16 | reverse complement strand
CCGTGTTGCTGATGGAAATGGATCCGCGGTCGGTATCAGGTACAAAGGCGATCCGGCATTTTTCATCGCATGCCGCACTCCGGCGCATGCCGTGGAATGTGATGTAAAGATCCAGACTGCGCAGGATGGCCATCTCGTCGTCCGTGAATCCGGTAAGTTGCTGAACCTCACGCTCCACGATGAACGTGTGTTGTACCCAGGGGGCGGCTTCCGGGTAACGCGTTGTGGAGGGGATCATCCCCATGCGCCGGCGGTGGA
>MHBQ01000093.1:851-44796 GCA_001803315.1 Lentisphaerae bacterium RIFOXYC12_FULL_60_16 | reverse complement strand
CGCCAGGATGCGGTTTATTCGAAGATTCAGCACCATTTCACGTTTGGCGTTGATGGTTTCGGCTTCGGCCCTTGCCTGGGCATGCGGATCGGGTAACAATATTTTCATGTCTGGTTCCCGGTGGGTTCGTTACGTTAAATCGGATGGAACCGAATTCCGGATCGTCTTCCCGGAATGTCGAAAAGTCAAGCCGGTCGTCTGCGGTCTCAAAATCCACGGCGCATTCGGAGCATGCATCCTGCCTTTCCGCGTGTGGCACCTGACCCTACATCAGGTTGTGGACGTCAGTCCGGGTTTGGTTCCCGGGAATAAAATATGGGGAGGGGTGGCTGTTCGGCTTGATTTGACGGATGAAGACCCTAGAATACCGGCTTTCGTGGAATGGTTTTCTTTGCGGATGGCAATCGTGGCTGCCGCGGGGATGGCGCGAGGGGAGCAGGTCATGAAGGTGCCGTTGCTCGATTTGAAACCGCAATACGCCGGGATTCGTGAGGAGGTCCGCCAAGCTTTGGATGCGGTGTGCGATTCCCAACATTTTATCCTGGGTCCGGTTGTCGAAGGTCTCGAACGCGACATCGCAACTTATTGCGGCGCAACTGCTGGTGTCGGAATATCATCCGGAACCGATGCCCTGTTGGCGGCGTTGATGGCGGCGGGGGTGGGTCCCGGTGATGCCGTCATTACCAGCCCGTATACCTTTTTTGCCACCGCCGGCTGCATTGCACGGTTGGGTGCTACGCCTTGGTTTGCCGATGTGGATCCGGAAACATTGAACCTCGATCCGAAACGGGTCAAAGCCCTGCTGGAATCGCCTCCAGCCAGATATAAGAAATTGCGCCCCAAGGTTTTGCTGCCGGTCCATCTGTTTGGCCAGTGCGCGGACATGACGCCGTTGATGGAACTGGCGCGTGTCCATGAATTGATGGTGATCGAGGATGCCGCCCAGGCTATCGGTTCGGAATATCGGCTGGCGGGTGCTGTGCGGCGTGCCGGCGCCATGGGTGCCATGGGCTGCTACAGCTTTTTCCCGTCAAAGAATCTGGGTGGGTTCGGCGATGGCGGCATGGTGGTGACTTCGGATCCCGCCTTGGCGGAATCGCTCCGGCGTATCCGGAACCATGGGATGCATCCCAAGTATTACCATTCCATGGTGGGGGGGAATTTCCGCCTGGATGCCATCCAGGCGGCGGTGTTGCGGGTCAAGTTGCCGCATCTGGATGCCTGGCATGCGGCCCGGCGACGGCATGCGGCCCGGTATGATGCCGCATTTGCCGGCCGTGCGGTAACGCCTCCCACGGCCGCTTACCGTGCCGACGGTATGACTCATCACCATATCTACAACCAGTATGTGGTGCGCGTACCCAACCGTGATGCGGTGCGCGAACGCATGAACCAGGCCGAAATCGGGTGTGAGGTGTACTATCCCGTCCCCTTGCACCTGCAGGCATGTTTCAAGGATCTCGGGTACCGGCAGGGGGATTTCCCGGTGAGCGAGCAGGCGGCGCTTGAAACGCTGGCTTTGCCGGTGTATCCGGAACTGACCGAAGCGATGCAGGATGAAGTGATTCGCGTATTGTTGAGCGCCGTGTCGGCCTGACGGTCCGGGCCGGCCGGTTGAACCTGAATGAAGGAGGGGCGAATGCCCAGCACCATACTCGTCGGAGCCCAGTGGGGCGATGAAGGCAAGGGGAAGATCATTGATGTGCTGGCTTCCGAAGCCGACCTGGTGGTCCGGTTCCAGGGGGGCAACAACGCCGGGCATACGGTCAAGGTGGGGGATGCCAAATATGTCCTGCACCTGATCCCCTCGGGCATCCTGCATCCGGACAAGGTGTGCGTGATCGGCAACGGTCTGGTGGTGGATCCCCTGGCCCTGCTCGTTGAGCTCGACGGGTTGGAGCAATCCGGCATCAAGGTGGCCGGGCGCCTGTTCATCAGTGACCGGTGCCATGTGGTGTTGCCGTATCATCGCGTCCTGGACGAGGGCCGGGAGGCGGGGCGTGCGTCGGACCGCATTGGCACCACCAAGCGGGGTATCGGACCCGCCTATTCTGCCAAGACCTCGCGGACGGGGATCCGGATGGGTGACCTGGTCTCGCCGGGGTTCGAGGAACTGCTGGCCATACGCATTGAAGATGCCAACCGGGCCATCCTCGAGGTGGGTGGCAAGCCGGTGGATGGCGCCGTGGTGCTGGCGGATTACCGGCGGGCCGCTGAGCGGTTGAAACCGTACATCACCGATACGTTGGGGATCCTGCATGAAGCGGTCAAGGCGGACCGGAAAATCCTTTTTGAAGGGGCCCAGGGGACGATGCTGGATATTGATTATGGCACCTACCCGTTTGTGACGTCTTCGAACACCACCGCGGGAGGCGCTTGTACCGGAGCCGGATTGGGGCCGGGCCAGGTTCAGCACGTCATTGGCGTGATCAAGGCCTACACGACGCGGGTGGGGGATGGTCCGTTCCCGACCGAGTTGAAGGATTCCGTGGGGGAAACCCTGGGACGGGTGGGGGTGGAATTCGGCGCCACGACCGGGCGGCCGCGGCGTTGCGGATGGTTTGATGCGGTGGTGGCCCGGTATGCGTGCCGGTTGAACGGGTTCACCACGCTGGCGGTGACCAAACTGGACGTGCTGGATTCACTCAAGACAATCAAGATCTGCGTGGCCTACGAATGTGACGGCAAGTTGTATGATACGGTTCCAGCCAGTGTCCATATCCTGGAACGATGCCGGCCCGTCTACGAGGAAATGGGGGGTTGGCAATGTGCCACCTCCACGCTCACCCGGTACGAGGATCTGCCGGATGCGGCGTACCGCTATGTGGCCCGGTTGTGTGAATTGACCGGCGCCCCCCTGGGGATACTTTCGGTCGGACCGCGTCGTGACAGCACGATGCGCGTGGGATTGTAACCCGTCTGAACAACCGCGGGAAATGGAGGATGCGTGGCGGATAATCGTGTAAACCCGGTGCCCCGGCATGTGGCCATCATCATGGATGGCAATGGCCGCTGGGCCAAGGAACGCGGATCCCCGCGCCTGAAAGGGCATGAAGCGGGCGCGCAGTCCGTCCGGGTGGTCATCAAGGCCTGCCGCGATGCCGGTGTGGAATTTCTGACGCTGTATGCCTTTAGCGTGGAAAACTGGTCCCGTCCCAAAGCCGAGGTGGACGGCCTGATGCGGTTGCTGGTCCGGTTCATGGATGACCAGGAGCATGAGTTGCATGAGAACCGGGTCCGCTTGCGGGTGATCGGCCGGCTGGCGGATCTGCCGGACGTGGTGATGAACAGCCTGAACCGGGTCATGGAACGCACGGCGGGTTATACCGACCATCAATTGGTCCTGGCCTTGAGTTACGGGGGGCGGACCGAGATTGCCCATGCCGCGCGTCGGATTGCCGAACAGGTGAAGGCGGGAACGCTCCAGCCGGAGTCCGTGGACGAAGCCTGTGTGGCGGCCAACCTGTATGCGCCGGACATTCCCTATCCCGACCTGTTGATACGGACCAGCGGGGAGATGCGGATCAGCAATTTCCTGCTGTGGCAGTTATCCTACGCCGAACTATACGTGACCCCGGTCTGCTGGCCGGATTTCCGTGAACCGCATTTCCGGGCGGCCTTGGATGACTACGCTCGACGAAGCCGCCGGTTCGGCGGTATTGAACCGGAGGTGAAACGATGAGACTGCGGGTGATTAGCGGCCTGGTCATGGGACTCCTGGTCATCCTGATGGCCTTGTACCTGCCGACTATCTGGACCTGGCCGCTACTGGTGGGCATTGCCGCACTGGCCCAGTTCGAATTCTACAGCATGGTCAATGCGGCGGGCATTCCGACCTTCCGGTTCCTGGGGGTGATACTCGGGACCATCCTGATATCCACCACGTTTTGCGGCATCTCGATACCCGATTCCTGGGCCACGTTGTACTTCTGGGAACAGGCGGTTCTGTTCCTCACGCTGATTGCGGTATTCCTGCGGCAATTCCCCCAGAAACATAATCCCAAGCCGCTTGAAACCATCGCCTGCACCCTGTTTGGCGTCTGGTATGTGCCGTTCCTGCTGAATTTCTTCACGCGGCTTGCGTTTGAGTGGGATCAGTCTCCCACCGGAAGCTGTCTGGGTCCGACCGGCCGGCTTCTCCTGCTGTATTGCGTGATCGTGGTGAAGAGCTCGGATGTCGGCGCTTTCCTGGTGGGGCGGACCTTCGGACGGCACAAGTTGTTCCCGCGGTTGTCGCCGGCCAAGACCTACGAGGGGCTGGCGGGCGGCATCCTGTTTTCCGTGCTGGTTTCCCTGGGATTCTGGTATGCGACGGGTGGCGCCCTGGGACGGGTCCCCCTGACGTTTTACGATGCGATCCGGCTGGGCGCCCTGCTGGCGGTGTCGGGAACGGTGGGGGACCTGTTTGAATCGCTGGTGAAGCGGGCCGCGAGCATCAAGGATTCGGGGCGGACGGTTCCGGGAATGGGTGGATTGCTGGACGTGCTGGACAGCCTGCTGTTCGGGGTCCCCATGTTGTACCTGTATGCACGGATCTTTGCAGGATGAAGCGACTGGTCATACTGGGGAGTACCGGGTCCATCGGGGAGAATGCGCTCCGGGTGGTGAAAGCCCTGCCGGGCCGGTTCCAGGTGGTCGGCCTTGCCGCGTTGCGCAACGGGCCCCGCCTGCTGGAACAGGCGGCGGAGTTCAAGGTGCAGGACCTTGCGGTGGGTGATCCGGAGGCGGCGGGTTGGTGCCGGCGTACCGCTCCGACGGGATTGCGCGTACACGAAGGCACCTCCGGCTTGTCCGCCGTTGCCGCGTTGCCTGAAGCGGACATCGTGATTTGCAGCGTGGTGGGATTGGCGGGGCTTGAACCGGTGCTGGCGGCGATCCGGGCCGGGAAACGGATTGCCCTGGCCACCAAGGAAGTACTGGTGGCGGCGGGTAACGTGGTGCAGGCGGCCTGTGCGCGGTCGGGATCCGAGTTGATTCCCGTGGACAGTGAACACAGCGCCATTTTCCAATGCCTGCTGGGGCATCCCGGTTTCGGCCCGTGCGGATCATCGGCCGGCACTGCCGTGCGCCGCTTGCTGCTGACCGCTTCGGGCGGGCCGTTTGGCCTGAAACCGGAGGTTGATTTCGACCGGGTAACCGTGGCGGAAGCCTTGCAGCATCCCCGCTGGAACATGGGGCGGAAAATTTCGGTGGATTCCGCCACCTTGATGAACAAGGGGCTGGAGGTGCTGGAAGCGCGCTGGTTGTTCGACATGCCGGTGGACCGCATCGACGTGGTGATCCATCCGGAGAGCATCGTGCATTCCATGGTGGAATTTGCCGACGGGAGCGTGCTGGCCCAGATGAGCCTGCCGGACATGCGGTATGCCATCCAGTTTGCCCTGACGTATCCGGACCGGGTGGATGGAAACCTGCCCACGATGGATCTGGTCAAACTTGGACCGCTGACGTTCCGGAGTCCGGATCGCGGCCGTTTCCCCTGTCTGGAACTGGCGTACCGGGCCGCCCGGACCGGTGGGACCCTGCCGGCGGTCTTGAACGGCGCCAACGAAGCGGCGGTGGCGGCATTTCTCGAAGGAAGGATCTCCTTTCCGGGAATATGGCAGACGGTTGAATCGGTCATGGAACGGCATCAGGTGATGCCGGATCCGGATCTGGAGGCGGTGGTGGAGGCGGACCGATGGAGTCGTGCCATGGCCGGGGAAGTTTCAGGATGAGACCGGGACCGGGGTGTGGGCACCCCGGCTCCAATTGAAGAATGGGGTGACGTGTGGGTGACTTTATTGTTGGATTTCGCGATCTCCTGGCGCTGATCATTCTCATGGGCGTAACGATTTTCATCCATGAGCTTGGCCATTTCCTGGTGGCGCTCCGCGCCGGGATGGTAATCGATACCTTCTCGATGGGGTTTGGTCCCGCCATCTGGCAGAAGCGGTGGCGCGGCATCAATCTTAAGATCAGCTGGATCCCCTTCGGCGGGTATGTTGCCCTGCCGCAGTTGGATCCAACCGGGATGGCCATGCTCCAGGGCGAGGTTGAGGGCAAACCGGCCGATCCCCGGATGAATCGGACGATATCCCCCTGGACACGGATTGCCGTGGTGCTGGCCGGGCCGTTGGGGAATGTGCTGTTAGCCATTCTGCTGGCTTATGTCATCCAATGGACGCCCCGCCCGCCCCCCTCGGTTGCGGACACCGGGCATCCCGAGATCGGGTTGGTTGATCCGGACAGTGTCGCCTATGCCGAAGGAATACGGATGGGCGACATGATCCTTGCCGTCAACGGCAAGCCGGTGCAGACCTGGTACGATTACACGGTGGAGTGCATACTCGCCGGCGGTCGTTCCGAACCGATCCAACTGGGGCTCCGGGGACGCAACGGGGATGAACGGAATGTGATGGTTCCCCTTGAACTCGATGCCGACTCCGAATTGTGGCTGGTGCCGGGAATCGAACGCACCTTTCAATGCCTGATTGCCGAGGTTGTGCCGGGCAGTGTGGCGGAAGCGGCGGGCCTCCGTGCCAATGATATCGTGCTGGCGGTGGATGGCGCCCGGATTGTCAGCACGGGTGATTTCATCGAACAGATTTCAGCCCGTACGGATGTGCCGCTGGCGTTGACCCTGAACCGGGGAGGAACCGAACGGGTGGTTTCCGTCGTCCCGGTTTACGATCCCGGACAAAAGCGCGGATTGATCGGCGTCGTCATCCGGCCGGCCCTGCAGGCCGGTGACCTGCCTTGGATGCGTCACCGGAACCCCTGGGCGCAACTGCGCAGTGATGCCACGGCGATCGTCCGCATTCTCAAGGCGCTGGTTACGCCGGGGGAAGCCCGGCAGGCTGCCGGCGCCCTGGGCGGTCCGGTGATGATCTTCATGGCATTATGGGCGGCGATCAAGGTGAGCTTCCTCAATGCGGTCGGGTTCCTGCGTTTCCTGAACGTGAATCTGGCGATCCTGAACCTGTTGCCGATCCCGGTCCTGGATGGCGGCCATATTGTCTTTTCATTATGGGAAGGGATTACGCGCCGCCGGGTATCACCCCGGGTGGTGAATGTCCTGACCAACGTCTTCGCCGTGTTGCTGATCAGTGCGATTGTGGCGATCACGTTCAACGATATCAAACGTTTGTTTGCACGGAACCGGCGGAACCGGGAGGCCCTGCAACCGGTTGCCGAAGCTCCGGCGGAACCGGGCGAGTCATTGGACACCACTCCCGCAGGAGAATCTCCAAGCGGGGAATAGCGGCGGTTTCTCACCCGGCAACAGGGATGAGGCGACAAGCAAGATGAAGGATCAACACG
The DNA here is from genome assembly GCA_001803315.1 of Lentisphaerae bacterium RIFOXYC12_FULL_60_16. Lineage (GTDB taxonomy): Bacteria > Verrucomicrobiota > Kiritimatiellia > UBA8416 > YA12-FULL-60-10 > YA12-FULL-60-10. The sequence goes on along the minus strand of MHBQ01000093.1, from coordinate 37,494 downwards.
CCATACAACCGGAAGCATCTCCCCACCCTGAACGTGGCGGGCCGGAGCGCCGGATCACCCGGCAGGTCCGGGTGGGCCCTGTGCCGGTTGGCGGAACGGCCCCGGTCTCGGTCCAGACCATGACCAAGACCGATACCCGTGATGTGGATGCCACGGTCCGGCAGATCGATTCCGTTGCGTTGGCCGGGTGCGATATCGTGCGCCTGGCGGTGGTGGATGAAGCCGCGGCCCGTGCGGTGGCGGCCATCCGTAAGCGGACCGGCCTGCCCCTGGTGGCGGACATACATTTCGATCACCGGCTGGCATTGATTGCCCTGGATGGAGGGGTCGATGGACTCCGGATCAATCCCGGTAATATCGGGGACCGGTCCCGTGTGCAAGCCGTCGTGGACGCTGCACGGGGACGGAAGGTGCCGATCCGGATCGGGGTCAATGCCGGATCCCTGGATGCCGACCTGCGCGTGAAATACGGTGGCGCCACGGCGGATGCCCTGGTGGAAAGTGCCATGCGGCATGTATCCCTGCTGGAATCGTTCGATTACCAGGAAATCAAGATATCGGTCAAGGCGTCCGATGTGAACCGTACGGTGGATGCGTATCGCCGCTTGTCGGGGTGCACGGATTACCCGTTGCATCTCGGTGTGACGGAGGCGGGAACCTTCCTGGGGGGGACAATCCGCTCATCCGTTGCGCTGGGCATCCTGCTGGCGGAGGGAATCGGCGATACGATCCGGGTCTCCTTGACCGATACGCCGGAACGCGAGGTGCGGGTGGGGCTGGAAATCCTGCGGGCATTGGGATTGCGTGAGCCGGGCCCTTCGGTGATTTCCTGTCCGACCTGCGGACGGATCCAGGTGGATGTGGTGACGCTGGCCGCCCGTGTGGAGGAAGCGCTGGAGGGGTTCTACCGGGAAGCGCCGGACCATCCGCGACCAGTCGTCGCCGTGATGGGGTGCATGGTGAACGGGCCGGGTGAGGCCCGGGAAGCCGACGTTGCGCTGGCCGGTGGCGCCGGAAAATTTGCCGTTTATGTGGGGGGTGTGCTGGATGTCACCGTCGGCGAATCGCAGGCTGTCGAAGCCTTGATGGACCGGGTCAGGGCCTGGAAGGGCCGCGGGAAGGCTGACCGGCCGGTCAGTACTTGATCCGGTTATGGGCCGGGCAACCAAACCAAGCATCGTGACCCTGCCGGTGGTCGAGCCGCCATATCCCGCCATTCTCGATTATCTTGACCTGCGTTTTCCGAAGGTTGGCCGACGGGTCTGGCAGGCCCGGCTTGAGACGGGGGCCGTTGTTGATGACGACGGCGTGGTGGTGGACCTGCAATCCTTGTACCGGCCGCAGATGCGCCTGCATTATTACCGGGAACATCTGGATGAGCCGGTAATCCCGTTCCAGGAGACGATTGTCTATCAGGATGAACGGATACTGGTGGCGGACAAGCCGCACTTCCTGCCGGTGATTCCTGCCGGACCTTACGTGACCGAATGCCTCTTGATGCGTTTGCGCAAGACTACCGGCAATGAAGACCTGGTTCCGGTGAACCGCATTGACCGCGAGACGGCCGGGTTGGTCCTGTTTTCCTGCGACCGGGCCACCCGGCACTTGTACAGCGGATTGTTTCAACGCCGCACCGTTCATAAAACGTATGAGGCCGTGGGTTTGCCACCGGGTGAACCGGATCGGCGGGAGTGGGTGGTCGAGACCCGGATCGTGAAGGGACACCCGTGGTTCCGGTCGATGATCGTGCCGGGTGAACCCAATTCAATGACCCGTATCGAGCGGATTCGGGACCGGGGTGATCGGTGTGATTTCCGGTTGGAGCCGAGGACCGGGCAGAACCACCAGATCCGGTTGCACCTGTGCCATATCGGGAGCGGGGTCTTGAACGATTCCCTGTATCCCGTATTGCAGGAACCTCCCAAGACCGGGTTTGATGCGCCCTTGCAGCTGTTAAGCCGGTTGCTGTCGTTCCGTGACCCGGTGACGGGCAGGGAAATGGCTTTTGAGTCCGCTCGCAAGCTGGTAACATGGGGTGATTGAGGATGACTATGGTTGACGCCAATTACTATATGACGGCTTTTTTCGGCGGGATCGGCACCATGGAAGTGGTGATCCTTTTCGCCGTAATCCTGCTGTTATTCGGGCCGAAACGTTTACCCTCCATGGCGCGCGAGTTCGGTCGATTGACGGCCATGTTCCGCAAGGCGGCGGATGCCTTCCGGCATGAACTGGTTCGACTGGATGTTGAAACCCTGACCGGGCCGGACGATCCGGTAAAACCCGAGAAGACGGCATCGAACGATGGACCCAAACCTGATGACAAACCCCTTGCCGGCTGACAACGAGCTGATGGCCAAGCCGTTTGCGGGGCATCTGGATGACCTGCGCAAATTACTGGCCTGGTGCCTGCTGGTCTATGCCGCCGCTGCGCTGGTATGTATGCCATTGACGCCCTGGTTGCTCGGGATGATCCAGCGCCCCCTGGGCTGGGCGGGGATAACGGATCCGGACTTCCTTCGGGTTCTGGATGCCACGGGTGGATTCCGGACTGCCGTCCGGCTGGTGGGGTGGGGGGGACTGGTGGTGTCGGCCCCCCTGATGATGTTGGGGATCGCCTGGTTTGTCTTTCCCGGATTGACCCGCCGTGAACAGGGAGCGGTGCGCGGATTGGTGCTGATTTGCCTGGGCTTGTTCGGGGCCGGGGTCTGGCTGGCCTGGCGATGGGTTCTGCCGGTGGGGTTACGCTGGTTGCTGACCGTGAACGACTGGATGGGGATTGCCTGCACGTTCATGGAGTTGAGCGCCTACCTGGCCTTTGCCCTGCAGGTGATGCTGGGGTTCGGCCTCGCCTTCCAGGCGCCGGTCATCCTGATGGGATTGGGGGCGCTGGGGGTGCTTTCGGCGGGACAATTGCGGCATTACCGCCGGCATGCCATCGTGGTCCTGATGGGGTTTGCCATGGTGATGACGCCTCCGGACCCCTGGACGATGCTGATGATGTCGGCTCCGTTGATCGGGCTGTACGAGCTGTCGATCCTGGGGGTGGCAATGCTGGAGGCGCGGACGAAGCGCCGGTAAGGGGTCCCGTCCCGCGAGGCAACCGTCCAGACTTTCAATTTGCCGATGCTCAGCCGTACAGCGGGCCGAGTTCCTTGCAGGCGCGGAAATCGTCGCCGCCGAACCGGTCCCACATCGTGGGGCGGAACACCTGGTCACGCGGCACGTTGTGCAGGTCCACCGGGATGCGCAGCATGGCGTTGAGGGTGATCATGTCCGCGCCGATGAGACCGAACGAGTTGCCGTCGTGGTTGGGGCCGATCTTGGACATGTATTCGAACGACGACATGCCGTGCGGGGTCCAGTAGGTTTCCGGCCAGGTGCGGTCGGTAACCTTGCTGATATGGTCGGCCACGGCCCGGGGCAGTTCGATGGTTTCGCCCTCGACGACCGAGCAGGTCAGGGAAGCTCCCACCGTGTTGTACCGGTAGGCGGTCATCGGGATGCCGCCCGGGGTCCGGTAATGGCTGGACAATCCGTCACCGGGGAAATAGGTGAGGGTGGCAGCCATGTAATGGGTGTCGTGCATGGCGGCCTTCATCAGTTTCTGCTGGATCGCGGGGGTTTTCCGGATCTTGGTGGCCACTTCGGAGGGGTGTGCGGTATGTGGCATCCCGGCGATCCGGTAAATGTCCTGCGAATAATCCAGGGCGCCGGCGCCCGAGTTGCGCTTGTCGATGATGCCCTGCGGGCAGATGGACTTCACGTTGCGGCCGGTGGCCTTGCGGATGCTCTCGGGCGTCCAGTTGGTGCGGATGTCGGCGAACAACTGGGGCATGCCGGTGACGAGTCCGGCCAGCAGCATGCCGATGGCGTTCTTGCTGTCGTTCTCGGTCGCGACGGTCATCGGGGCGCGGTAGCCGTTCCAGTCGAACGAGCTGTTCAGGATGGATTCGGCGACATCGAAGTTCGGGTAGAGGTCGGTCCACATGCGTTGGCCCTGGGTGCCCGAGGCGATCGCATTGGCGCCCTGGGCCCATTCGATGTCGGAGCGGAACCCCTGGCGTCGCCCGACGCCGGCATCGGCCAGCTTCGGGTTGCCGACCATCAAATCACGCACGATCATCGTCATGCGGATGCATTCGCGGAGCAGGTCATCCTTGGCCAGCGGGCGCTTGCCGGTCCCGAAATCATACTTGAAGTTCTGCTTCATGAAGCGGAAGGCACGATCGAGCTCGTCGTGGTCGTAGAACCCGCGATCGATCCGGCCGCGGATGGCCACCATGTCCACCGAGACGGTGCCCATGCCGAGGTAATGGAGAAACTGGTTGCGGATCACATCCGAACCGATGATGCCCATGGATACGCTGCCGACGCTAAGGTAGTTCTTGCCGCGGATCTCGGCGACCGCCGTGGCGCACCGTGCGAAGCGCAGCAGCCGTTCGGCGACGAACGGCGAGAGGGGGCCGTTTTCATCCTCCAGGTCCGGACTGTAGATGCAGAAAATCGGGCGGCGTTTCTCGTCCATGGCTGCGGTGAAGGCCTTCAGCCATACGGCGCCCGGACGGTCGGTCTGGTTGAGGCCGTAGGCGGCCTGGATCCATTCGGAGCTGCCGATGCCCTGGCAGGCGCTCATCAACTCGTCACTGTAGGACCAGGACCGGCTGATCCAGAGGTTGATGGAAACGCCTTCGCGCGCATAGAATTCCTGGGCGATGGCGCCGCTGCGGGGTCCGTAGACGATTTCCGGCGCCACGACGATGCGCACGGGAGTGCCGTCCGGCAGGCAGACATGGTTCGCGATCAGGTCATGGACTTTTTCAACCATTTTCCAGGTCTTGGCAACATTGTCCTCGTAGGCGCCGGTACGGCCGTCGGCCACGGGGGTTAAAGCGATCGTCGGGATATGGCCGACCAGGGGGCGGGGTGACGGCTTGAAGGTGCGGCGGGTGGCGGACAATACGTTGAATGAAGGCTGAATGGCGGCACGTGAACGCATGGTTTTCCTCCCCGCCTTGCGGCGGATAATCGCTTGATTTGGTAAGGCGTCACACCCTACGTTACTCGGCGTCTGGAATCAAGTGAACTTGATGCTTGCGGACGGGAAGCCGTAACGGAGGAGACGACCATGAAACGTGCGGTATCGTCAACGGAGCAGCCCTTGTTCCTGGGGTTGGATTCAAGCACCCAGAGCCTCAAGGCTACCCTGCTGGATGCGAACCTGTCCGTGATGCATACCCAGACGGTTTCCTTCGACACGGATCTGCCGCAATTCAAGACGCAGGGCGGGGTGCATCGCCATGCCGACGGCCTGACGGTGACGGCGCCGGCCCCCATGTGGTGTGCGGCGCTTGACCTGCTGCTGGACCGCATGCGGGATGCAGGGTGGCCCCTGGCGCGGGTGGTGGCCCTCTCGGGTTCCGGACAGCAACATGGATGTGTCTGGCTGGGACGGGGTGCCCGCCGTAAACTGCAACGACTGGATCCGCGTGCAAGCCTGGCCGATTGCCTGGCGGATGTCTTCTCGATGCCGGACTCGCCGATCTGGATGGATTCGAGTACCCGTGCGCAATGTGTTCAACGGGAAGCCGCGATGGGCGGAGCCCAGGCGGTGGCGGAACTGACCGGATCGCGCGCCTACGAGCGGTTTACGGGTAACCAGATCGCCAAATATGCCGCGCTGGATCCCGTGCGATATCGCCACACGGAACGCATTGCCCTGGTCAGTTCCTTCGTGGCGGGACTTTGCATCGGCGACTATGCGCCGATCGATGCCGCCGATGGCGCCGGCATGAACCTGATGAGTCTGCGGTCGAGGCGGTGGGCCGCCCGTGCCCTGGCCTGCACGGCGCCGGGTCTTGCTGATAAACTGGGGGCGATCACCGCATCGCACCGGCCGGTCGGCCGGATCCACCCGTGGTACGTGGAACGATACGGATTCAACCCTGCCTGCCTGGTGATTGCCTTTTCGGGGGACAATCCATGCAGCCTGGCGGGTTTACGCCTGCAGCGCCCCGGTGAGATTGCGATCAGCCTGGGCACCAGCAATACCGTGTTCGGATCCCTGAGCCGGCCGAAACCATCCGCTTCCGAAGGGCATATCTTCGTCAATCCCGTTGAACGTGACGCCTATATGGCGCTGGTATGCTACAAGAACGGTTCGCTGGCCCATGAAAAGGTGCGTGACGCCGTTGCCGGGCGTTCCTGGAAACGTTTTGACGAACTGGTGGCCCGCACACAACCGGGCAACAACGGATGCATCGGTTTCTATTTCTTTGAGCCTGAAATCACTCCGCCCCTGTTGAACCCGGGTGTTTTCCGGTTCGATGCGTCGGGCCGGGCGGTGGACCGGTTCGAGCCGGAAACCGAGGTGCGGGCGTTGCTGGAGTGGCAATTCCTGTCCATGCGCCTGCATGGGGGACATATCGGGTTGAAACCGGCCCGCATCCTGGCCACGGGAGGGGCCTCCGTTTCACCCGCGGTTATCCGCGTGATGGCGGATGTTTTCGGTGCGCCGGTCTCGGTTGCCGAGCAGGCCGATTCCGCATCGCTCGGGGCGGCCTACCGGGCGGTACACGGATGGGAATGCGCACGTCGCCGCCGTTGGGTGTCCTTTGCCTCGGTGATGAAGCGGGCGGCGCCGTTCCGGGTTGCGGCGGAACCCGACAAGCGGGCCCATGCCGTCTATGGGGCGACGCTCAAGCGTTTTGAAGCACTCGAACAGCAGGTTGTAAACGAACGATAAGCGGAGGCAACTATGGAACGTGTGGCGTACCGGGGCTGGAAGAATAATCTAAGACTGGCAAACCGTGAGGTGGAGTTGATCGTGACCCTTGATGTGGGGCCGCGCATCGTCCGTTTCGGACGAATCGGCGGGCCGAACCTGTTTGCCGAGATGAAACCCCAGATGGGCGGAACCGGGGAAAAGGAGTGGATGATCCGGGGCGGTCACCGGCTCTGGCTGGCGCCTGAAGCCAAGCCGCAGACGTATGAATTGGATAACGAGCCCGTACGGGTCCAGGCCATTCCCGGCGGGGCACGGGTGATCCAGCCGCGCGGAGTTCTCACCGGTGTCCGCCGTTCGATGGATATCCGGCTGGATCCGCGCCGGAATCGGGTGCAGGTGGTGCATCACCTGAAACATGAAGGACGCCGGACCCTCCGGTGTGCGCCCTGGGCGTTGACGGTGATGGCGCGCAACGGGCAACTGGTGATTCCCCTGCCCGGCAAGATTCCACACACGGATCGGTTGACGCACAACCAGGAATGGAGTATCTGGGGATACACGGATTTCTCGGATCCCCGTTGGACGCTCGGGTCCAAGTATGTGTTTTTCCGGCAGGATCCAAAACGCGGCCCCAACAAGCTTGGCGTGGCGCACCGGGAGGGGTGGGTGGCCTACCAGGTCGGTTCGGATTGCTTCGTCAAGTGGTTCAATTGGAAAGCCGGGGCGGCGTATCCGGACGGCGGGGTGAATTTTGAGACTTTCTCGAACCAGGACTTTCTGGAAATCGAGAGCCTTGGGGCGCTGGTTGACCTTGCGCCGGGCCGAACCATCACCCACACTGAAGTGTGGGACCTGGTGACCCCGATGAAGGCCTGGAAATCCGCGACCGATGTCGACCGGAACCTGTTGCCGGTTATCCGGCGTGCCAAGCCGTTGGTTGCCCGATTGTTGTAGTCCGGGGTTGCCTTTCGGATCGTCCCGGATTGCCATGCCGGCTGATCAGGTTGGTGCTTCTGGTCTCACGTGAGGCAGGGATTGACAGTTCATCCCATAACACCCCATCATGTCAGGGTTGACCTTTCATTCAGGAGCCTTACCTATGAGCCAAAAATCGCCATCCGGCACCCCCAATCATTCGGATAAACGGCGTTCAACCCGCACGGTCTTGTTGTGGTGCATCGGCGTGGTGGTGATCCTTCTCCTGGGGCTGCCTTCCATATTATCGACGGGAGTGGCCCGGCGCGCCATGCTGAAGAAGCTCAACGTCAATCGATCGTTGCCGGTGACGGTCGCCGACTGGTCGTTCGGTTGGTTCAGCGGCCAACACCTGGACGGTATTTCGTTTTCAAACGGCCAGGGGTTGGATGTTACGATTGCATCGGTCAGTGTCTCCAGGGGGTTGGCTGCTCTCCTGATCCGTCGGGATTGGGGGGAACTGGTGGTCCGTGAACCGTTGATTCGCCTGAATGTGCAAGCGGCCATGCCTCCTGCTCCCGCCGATCCTGAAGGCAGTCCGGTCCCTGGTCCAACCGATTCCCCCGGTCGAACGGAACCGGAATCCCCATCCGAACCGGCACGTATTCCCTTTGATGTTGCCGGATCGATCCGGGTTGAACGGGGGATATGCGAAGTGGTCGCCGAATCCGGTACCCAACGGTTTGATCCGATCGAACTGGATATGACGATCACGAGTTTGAATGCCCCGGTAAAACTGACGGCGGCCGTGACCCAGTCGGGTGGTGGCCGTCTGGACCTGGACGGCACCGTCGTGTTGTTTCGTGACGGTGTACTGGACCCTGCCGCTTTGGCCGCCGATATTCGCCTGGCAATCGCACGCCTGGATGTTGCACCGGTGGCCACTCTCGCCGGTACCTTTACGCCCCTGCCACAGGTCGGCGGTATCGTCGACACCACCTTAAGCCTGAAATTGACAGGAATCTCCGAGATGGATCTTTCGCTTCAATCGACGGTCACGAATCTTGTCTTGTCGGGTGATCCGTTCGGGTCTGATAAGCCCGCCTATGATTCCGTCCGCCTGACCGCCGATATCCACCGATCCGGCCATCAGGTGGACATCAAGGCGTTATCGTTCACCGCCCCGTTTGCGACGATTACCGGAACCGGCAACCTTGAGGAATCGGGTGGACAATTTCCCAAAGGTTCGCTTCAGATCCGGGGATCGCTCGATTTGGCGCGCCTGGCCACGGATTTCCCCGCCACCCTGCAAATGAAACCGGACATCTCGGTTCGTCGTGGGTTGCTTGGATTCCAGGCGGAAATCCAGTCGGTCGTCACCTCGATGACCGCGTCGATTCGGGCGGACCTGCCCAACGTGGAAGCCATGCGTGGCAACGAGAAGATCCTGATGGACCAGCCCATCCGTTTGAGTACCGCGATCTCCGTTTCGGAATCCGGGCCGCGGGTGGACCAACTGAACCTGCAATCCGGATTTGCAACCGTTTCAGGACAAGGGGATTTGAAGGACTTTACGGCTTCGATGGACGTTGACCTGACGGCGGCCCTGGTTGAAGCGAAGAAGTTTATTCATGTCGGAGCCTTGGACGCCGGAGGCAAATTATCGATGTCTCTGAGGGTCAGCCAGCCCAACGACTCCGAGAAGATTCATGAAATAGGGGCCGCAATCAAAGGCGTCGATGTGCAGGTGGATGGCCTTACGCCAAAGCCCTTGCGTATCGGGGATGTCTCGGCGGATGGTTCGGCCCGGATACAATTTGCAGATGCCGGTACGGTGGAGTCGATACAAGACCTCCGTCTGGCAGCCCAGGCAATGGGCATGACCCTTCAAGCCACCTGCATGAAGCTGGTTCCCGGCAAGACGGTCGACCCCATGCTTATGCCGGGCCAGACGACGGTTAGGCTTCGTGCTGATGAGATTCGCGGCACGGTGGAGGTCGATTTAACGGCTGTGGTTTTACGATTGCGTCAATGTGGGCTGATTACGCTTCCCGGCCAGGCGTCCCTGGAAGGGGCGCTGACGGTCGATCTGGCGGGGCAGATGGGTGATGCCATTGATTTCACCGCGGAACTCCAGGGTCGGAACCTGGTCTGGATGCGCGAGGGGAGACGTTTGGAGGAGCCGACCGCTTCCGTACGACTGTCCGGCCTCTTTTCTCCCGGTCCGGATACCCTCCACCTGAAGGAACTGGATTTACGGACCGCCCCGCTCACGGTTCAAGCGTCCGGATCCGTTCAACAGTTGTTGACCACCCGTGATGTTCAGGCGTCCGGCAGCCTGGAATGTGATTTTGCGGCCGTTGCGCGATGGATTGAAGCCATCACCGGAACCCGGATTGTCATGGAGGGAAAACGTCCGGATACGTTCTCCGTTTCGCTCAAGCTGGGGGAACCGGAATGGCGGGCCAGGGTCCTTACCTTGAAGGCAGGCGCCGCCTTGTACCTGGAGCGGCTGACGGCATTCGGCATGAACCTGGAACAGTTCAACATGAGTCTGAATGCTTCCGGCGGACTCCTGACCCTGCCGGTCCGGACCACGGTGAATGGCGGAACCTTGACATTTTCCCCGACGCTTGACGTTACCGGGGAGCGTGCCATGTTGCAGTTGCCACCCGACAGCCGTGTTCTGAACGGGGTGAAACTCACGGATGCACTGGCCAGTGAACTGTTAGGTCTGATTCATCCGGCATTCCGGGGATCCACCGTGTTGGCCGGGGATGTTGGTTTTGTCCTGTCCCGGTTCGAGGTTCCGCTGGATGCCGGGATGAAACAGGATATGGAGATTGCGGGAACCCTGGAATTATCCGAAACCACGATCACGCCGGCCGGATTGCTGGCGGCGTTGCTGGATGTTGCTCAACTGGAACACAAGCCGGTTCACCTTCCCGCGCAGACCGTGTCATTCACCTGTCGGAATGGGCGTGTGGAGACCTCACCGATGGTCTTCACCCATGATGAATACCGCCTGACCATGGTGGGGGTTGTCGGGTTGGACGGGTCCCTCCTGTATACGGTGGAACTCCCCGTCACCCGAAAAATGGTCGGCCGGGAGGTCTATGAATACGTGAAGGATACCCCGCTGTCCCTGAGCATTGAGGGTACGGTTACCCAGCCGCGATTCTCAACGGATGCGTTGAAGAAGACCCTGGCCGAGCTGGCGACCCGGGCGGCGACCAAAGCCATCGAGAAAAAAGGCGGCGATATGTTGAAGGACCTTGGCGATTCCCTGTTGAAGGATCTTGACCGTAAACGTGGGCGTTGAGGGGGAAGTGTTCAGCGGCCGGTATTCCGTGTTCAGTCAGCTCCCGGCTCCATCGCCAAAGAAAAGCGGCGTCAAGCCGCCGCACTCCACGTAGTGTCTTGTCCCGCTGCCAGCGACGCCCACGGAAGAAATGCGCCCTCCGAAAGAGGAAGGGATTGACGGTGTTTGTCCATGGCGCTAGGCTGTGGAGGTGTCAGGGCAGGTCGAATCCGACGGGGTTCTTGAATGAAGGATGGGAGTTTTCATGGCGGATAAATCCAAGCCGACCCAGGGTGCGCTCGAAGAGGAAGTGTGGAGTGCGATCGGGGCGTTTGAGCAGATTCTGGAAGCCATTCCGAATGACCGTGCCTCGCTCGAAGCCCTTTTGCATGCCTATGAACAGATCGGGGACATGGTCCGTTCCAAGGAATACCTGATGCGGCTGGCACGGGTGTTGATTGAAGAAGGCGATTTTTCGGCAGCCGGCGAATTGATTGAGCGTCTCAAGGCCTTTTCTTCCGAGGATCCGGAAGCAGAAGCACTGGTTACCGCCCTGGAACAATTCGGATCCGGCGGGGACGTTTCATTGCCGGCATCAACCTCCGCGGAGGAAAAGGCATTGGCCGATCTGTCATCCGTAACCGGGGAACCGGTTACGGAGAAGAAGGCGGGAGGCGCTCCGGTACGGGTGACGTTCAACATCTCCGATGAGCTGGCGTTTGCCTGGACGCTCATGGAATCCAAGGAGCTGACGCAGGAGGAATACGCGAGTATTGTCCAGGACCTCACCGAGATGTCCACCAACGACAGTGCCTCGACCATATCGGTCCTGCATGTTCTGGAAGCGCGCGGATTCAAGAATATCGAGCGGGTACTGGCCCATGTTGCCAAGGAATGCGATACCCCGGCCATCCAAATGTCGAATTTCAACCTGACGTATGAAGTGGTCAGCATCCTGAACCCCGAACTGATGCTCAAGCGGGGGGTGTTCGTGTTTGAGCGGATTGGTCAGGATTTGCTGGTGGCAATCATGAATCCCTACGATAAGCAGTTGCGGAAGGATCTTGAGGCCCATACGGGCAAGACGTGCCACTTCTTCACGACGTTGCCGTCCGAGTTCGACAAGGCGCTGACCAAGGCTGCGGAAGTGATCCTGGAGCGTCAGGCACAGATGCAACAGGGTCCGGCCTGACCGACTGGAGCCGTTACTGGGTTGATCCGCCCACCAGGATGAACCGGCGTTCACCCTTGTATTCCAGTTCCACCCCGCGGTTGCGAATTTCCAGCAGGCGTACACCGGAGATGGTTTCTCCGACCCCGATGATATCTCCGTTGAGAATGGCCGAACCGGTTTTGCCTCCGCCGGCAATGCCGGACAGACTGATGGAGGGCCAGACCGTTACCACGCGCGGCGCTTGAACTGCGACAGGCGTCACCGGTATGACGGGTGGGGTGACAAGAGGCGTTGGAGGAATGGTGGTGGTCGGCGCCGTGACGGCTACTGGATCGGGCGTGGTGACCGGATCGGGGGCAGCAACCACGGGCGTTGATTCGACCGGCGGGGTTTCGGTCGTGGTGGGAACGCCCGGCGAGGTGAACTGCTTGACCAGGAACCAGATTCCCGCGCCCGCAATGCCGGCCAGTATGACGATCAATCCGATCATGATGGCCAGCTGTGGTAACGCCTTGTGGGGTGCCATGGAATCGGTTGCCGGTGCTGCCGCCGCCACCGTTTCCGGTAATGGGGGTGGGGGCGGGGGCGGGGCTTGCGGCTTGAGGGATCGCTTGACGGGAGGTTCGGGTGCCGGTGCAGGTGGAGTTGCCGGCGCCACGGGTGGTGGCGGCGGCGCCATTTTGGGTGCGGGTGCCGGCGGCGGCATGGCCGGTTCCTGAACCGGAGGGACTGCCTGCACCGGGGTTTGCCGTTTGCCTTCGGCCTCCTGCTGCTGGCGTTTCAAAGCTTCCTGGATCAGGCTCATCGGGGACCCTCCAATTGGCGGATTGCCTTGCGGATACAATGAATGTCGATGGTCATGGTTTGGGCGACGTATCCGGCCAGCAAGGCGTTGTCGCATACGGCGTTGATGACGCGTGGCCCACCCTTGGAATAGCGGTGCAGTTCATGGACGGCGTCCGGGCTGAAGGATAGCGACCCGTCGGAACCACCCACCCATAAGCGGTGGCGTATGTAGGCGGCCGTGCTTTCAAGGGACAGGGGCGGAATATGGTAACGCACGGTGATCCGCTGCCGGAGCTGCCGCAGGTCCGGGCGTGCGAGGCGGTCCTTGAGTTCCGGCTGGCCGCAGAGGACGATCTGGATGAGTTTCTGCTGGTCGGTTTCCAGGTTGGAAAGCAGACGAACCTGCTCCATGACCTGGGGGGAAAGATCCTGGGCTTCATCGATGATCAGGCAGACATTGGTGTTTTCCCGGTTACGTTCCAGGAGGAATTCGTTGAGTGTTTCGATGTAGGCCAGGCGATCACGCCCCTTGGAGTCGAGTCCGAAGTCGTTGAGCATGGCGCGCAACAGCTGGGTTTCGGTGAGCGAGGGGTTGAGGATCAGGGCGCTTTCGACATTGCCATCCAGGTTGGCCAGCACCGCCCGGCACAGGGTGGTCTTGCCGGACCCGACTTCGCCGGTGAGTTCGATGAATCCCTTGCGCTGCTTGATGCCGTACATCAGGTGATCGTAGGCATCGCGATGCTGGGGGGAGAAATAGAGGAACCGCGGGTCCGGGGTAATGTTGAAGGGGAACTCGGTGAGTTTATAGTATTCGAGGTACATGGCGCCTCCCGCACGGTTCAATGCGTGTGTGTGGAATGACCGGCGGGAATATCCTCATCGTGTACATCATGCTCCCCGGAATGCTCCCCGTGCTCGCAGGGGAGTTGATTCCTGACTTGTTCGTCGTGTTGGAGCGTATCATGGAGATAGTCGCCTGCCAAGTGTTCCAATGCACTATTTGAATCCAGCGCTTCCAGGCGGGCGCGGATGCCCGAGCGGTCCGGGAAGAGCGTCAGCATGGCCCGGTAGGACCGGATGGCGGCGGGAATGTCATGGTGGAGTTCATGCAGGATGCCGCGGAACAGCAGCATGGTGGCGCGGTCATAATGGGCCTGTTCGTCGCGGGTGGTGAACGGATGCGGCCAGAAGGCGAGGGCGGCGTCCAGGTGCCGGATGGCGTCATCCTGGTGCTGCTGGTGAAGGTGGAGCCGCCCTTGTTCCAGTTGAAAGCGGTAGTCCCACGGATTGGCGGCCTGGCCCTGGAGGAGCAGGGCCAGGGCGAGATCCGGGCGGCGGCATTCACCCGCCAGCCAGAAGGCACTGACCAGGTAGATTTCCACGTTGCGGGGATCCATCCGGATCGCGAGTTCCAGCCAGGGCAGCATTTCGCCAATACTGTCGCCGCTCCGGTGCAGGTGACCCTTCGGGGTGATGGCCTCCAGCGTGCGGTGGTACCAGGAATGCTGCAGGCCCGATTGGCGGACCGGGCCGATGCCCCGGTGGAAATAGCGATCGGCGGTCTGATAGAACTGGAGACCAATCGCGAAACGGGCCTGTCCAACGACCTGGTGGGTGGCGGATGCCGGTGGTTGGTCCGGATGAAGGTTTGTCATCGAGAGCCAGCAGGAGAGTATGAAGGCCGTTCCCCAGCAGGCAAGCGAACCCGTGACCTGCCACGGCCGGAGCGCCTGGCTTTTGAAAACTGGAACGGCTGGATCCATCACAGCATCCGGTCCCCCCTTGAGAAATGCCGGCGCCTGAAGGTCATCCAGGCGACCAGGATGCACCCCGTTATCCACGCCAGCCCATAGAGGAGGATTTGGGTGTAGACCGGCCAGGCGACCATGCCAAAATCATGGATGATCCATTGCCGGAGGTCGAACAGTTCAAAATGGGGCAGGGCATGGTACAGGACGAGCATGACACCGGCCGTGAAGCCCGTCTCGCTGGTCACGAATTCCGGGATGCGCGGTATCACCAGGAATGCCGCGCCGGTGAGGATTAAGGAAATCGCGGCTGCGGCATCATGGTTCATCCGGGTGGAAAAGATCAACGTGATGGCCGTGATGATGGCCAGGGCGGTGATATGCAAGCCCAGTGCCTGCGCGGTTGCGGGGCCGGGAAGATGTCCGCCCCTGGCGTATACCAGCACGGCCACCGTACCATAGAAGACCAGGGTGGCAACCGAGACGGCCGCCCAGGCCCCCAGCCATTTGCCAAGCACCAGGGCGAACCGGGTGACCGGTTTTGCCAGCAGGACGTGAATGGTGCCCCGGCTTTGTTCCGCGGGGAGCTCACGAGCCATGATCTGGACGGCCAGCAGGGCTGAGAACAGCCAGGTCAGCACCAGCCCGATATCGGCGATGTAAACCACCTTGCCGCCCAACCCGAAGACATTCAAGGAGGACAAGACCAGCAGCATGGCACCCATCAGGATCAGCAGGACATAGGCGTCCTTGCGCCGCCAAAGGCCCAGCCAGACCACGTAGGCAATGGGGAAGATGGTGTTCATGCGTGTGTTGCTCCCGCCGGTGCGCGCGACCGGACCACGTCCATGAAATAGGATTCGAGTCGCTGGCCGGGCTTGACCACGTCGGCCAGTTTGCCCTGGACCACCACCCGTCCCCCCACCAGGATGGCCATGCTGTCGCATACCAGTTCCACCTCGGACAATTCATGGGATGAGAAGAAAACCGTTTTTCCCCGGGAACGGAGTCCGGCGATCATGGCGCGGATCTGTTGCCTGCCGATCGGGTCCAGGCCGCCGGTCGGTTCATCGAGGATGACCAGGTCGGGATCATTAATCAGGGCCTGGGCCAGGCAGATGCGCTGCAACATGCCCCGTGAATAGGTGCTGATCCGGCGATCGGCGGTGGCCGTCATGTCCACCTCCTCGAGCATCGAATCGATTCGCCGGCGCAGGTCACGTCCCCGGATGCCGAACAGGCGGCCGGTAAATTGCAGCAGTTCCCTGCCCGAGAGGAAACGGTAGGTGTCGGGATGTTCCGGAAGAAATCCGATATGCTGGCGGGCGAGGGGAAGGCGGACATCGGTGCCCAGCAGGCGGGCTGAACCGGTGGTGGGCGTTATGAATCCCAGCAGGACATGCATGGTGGTCGTTTTGCCGGCGCCATTCGGTCCGATGAATCCAAACACCTGGCCCGGCTCAACCTTCAGGTTGATATCCTGCAATGCCGCTACGGTTCCCTGCCTGGTTTGAAATGATACCCCAAGTTTTTCCGTCTCAATAACCCAACTCATGGAGGTGAATTAACGCAATATTGGAACGAATTTCAAGAAAATGTTAGGCACATCGCATTTCGGCGTTTCGATGCTGGAGCCGGCCCGACCCCGGGCCGGTCTGGATCTGGGTTTATCGGAAAGGGAACGGGGCGAGGTCGCCCCGTCTCCAAACAGAGGTAAAATCGACCTACTCGTCCGCTGGAAGATTGATGGTCGGGAATATGTTAAACCACCTCGTTAATACCCGCATAGTAGCGCTTTGTGCGGGGTGTTCAGGCAATACATATGAACCCGGCAAAGTATTCTTCAAACCAGGCAGGAAACCGGGAAAATGTCGCATAATGTAATACGAGGGGTGATTGGACGATAAACGGGGAATTTAATGCCCCACTAATAATGTTGCAAAGCGTTGTATATAAACATTATATGATAAAAATAGTTGCCGTTTATGGATGGTTATTTCCCCTGAATAATAAGGGGTATTTCGGATGTTTCGGGCATTTTGCCGAGGGTTTATGATGTTTTCTGTGGTGGGGCCATTTGACAGGTTATCAACAGGTTGTTGACAGCGGAGAATGTGCAGGGTATTCCAGTCGATTACTTACAAGTGCTTGATGCGTAGGGAGCAAACGCGAGGAAGGGGAGGTTCGGATGGCGGAGCAGGTCTATCGGTATCGACGGCAGGATTTTGGTCCGTTGCCGGTACGTTTGGAGCACCTGGATATTCATCTCAATTTCATTGATGAACGGGTGGAAGGGACGAACACGCTGAAGTTGTCGGCCATCAACGCGATGCAGTCGCTTCGCCTGGATGTGCGTGACCTGGAGGTGCGCAAGGTTGAATGGCTTGATCAGCAGGACCATTCCGTTCCGCTCGCGTTTGAGGTCAAACCGGAATCCAACGCGCTGGTGATCCGGCTTCCGGAACCGGTGGAACCGGGCACGGCTTTTCGGGTGCGCACCCATACGGTATGCATCCCGGGCGATACGATTCTGGAAGGTATTTACCGGGATACAACCCCGCCGGGATGTCCCCCGCAATATATGTCGCAATTCCAGCAGTGGGGATTCCCGCGCGTGTTGCCGGTGATCGACGATTGCCGGGCCAAGTGCACGATGACCACGACCCTCGAAGCCTCCTCCCGTTACACGCATCTGATTTCGAATGGCGACGTGTGCCGCCGCCGCAACCCCTCGGGCCGGCCCGAGCCAAAGCCCGGCGATCCGTCACGCCAGGTGATCACGTATGTCAATCCGATCCCGATGGCGCCGTACCTGTTCATTGCGTGCGTCGGAACCTGGGACATGCTGGAGGATGAGTTCGTGTATCCGTCCGGGCGCCGGGTCCGCCTGGAATACCTGGTTCCGCCGGGCCGGCTCGAAGGGGCGCGCATCCCCATGGCGATCCTGAAGGATTCCGTCGGGTGGCAGGGGAGGACCCAGGAATACGAGTATACCCGCGAAGTGTACCGCACGATCTGCATGGAACGGTCCAATTTCGGAGGCATGGAGAATGTGGGCAATACGACCATCGTGACCGATGCCGCCCTGGTCGATGCGGCCACGTCGGACAGCCGGCTGTTGTACGCGCATGCGGTGATTGTCCATGAGTTCGAGCATAACCAGTGCGGCAGCGATGTGACCATGGAGACGCCGTTCGATATGTGGCTGAACGAGGCGTTTACGGTCGATGTCGAGCGCGCGTTCATGCAGGACCGGTTTGATCCGGACAGCCGCCGGCTCGATGAGATTGCCTCGATCCGGGCGCCGATCGGCGGACCGTTGGCGGTCGAGGATGCCGGTCACCAGGGCTATATCGTGCGCAGTGGCTTCAACGATCCCGACGAACTGGTTGACGGTGTGACCTACGTGAAGGCGGCCGAAGTGATCCGCATGTTGCGGGCCATCCTGGGCGAGGAAACATTCCGGGCGGCGAAGAACCGCTATTTCGAACAGTACCGCGGCGGCAATGCGAACACGGATGAATTCTTCCACTGTTTCGAAACGGTCAGCGGGCGGGACCTGACCCAGTTCAAGCGGGAATGGCTGTATACCATCGGCTATCCGAAGGTCACCGCCACCTACCGCTACGATGCGCCGGCCCGTACCCTGACATTGATACTGGACCAGGAACGCTCCGGTAAAGGCGGGCGGTTCCATGTTCCGGTCGACATGGCCCTGCTGGACGGGCAGGGGAAGGAATTGCCGGGAAGCCGCCAGACGCTGGAGCTGACCTCGGCCCGGCTGGAATGTGCCTTCCGTGATGTTCCGCCGGACCATCTGGTTTCCCTCAACCGCGGGTTCTCCTTCTACGGAACCTTTGCGGATCGTTCCGCCACGCGCAAGGACCTGGTGCGCCAGATCCGCCAGGATACGGATGGTGTAAACCGGGTTGAAGCCATGCGGCGGTTGACGGATCTTGAGCGGGTACGCCTGGTCCTGGATTCCAACGCCCGGATCGATCCGGAGTGGCTGGAGGTGTTCGGCTCGGTGATCCGTGACGGCAGCATACCGGTTGGACTCAAGGCGGCCCTGTTGTCGATCGAGGAGCAGTCGATGGACCGCACCTATCTCGCGTGGTACCGGGAACGGCACCGGGCCCGCATGCAGCTGATGGATGCCGTTGCCGCAAAATGGAAGGACGACCTGCGCCACGCGTTCGACGCCGTGGATACCTATCGTCCGTCTGTTTCACCGCGTGACGGGATTGATGAACGGCGCTTGAAAGGCGTGTTGTTGCGATTGTTGATCCAGGCGGATTCGCCGGACGTGCATGCACTGGCGGAGTCCCATTACCGCCGTGCCTGGAACCTGACCGACCGCATGAACGCCCTGCAATGCCTGTATATCAGCCGGCATCCCGGGCGGATGGCGTTGATGGATCAGGCCTTTGATAAGGCCAAAGACCACCTGAGCGCCTACACCAGTTACCTGTCGATTGTCGGTACGGGTGCCCGGGAGGAAGTGTTTGACCGGCTGGCCCTCGAACAGGCCCGCCCGGTGTTTCAGCTGGCGCATCCCACCCATAACCGTGCCCTGCTGATGTCCCTGGCGGCGAACAATGCGCTGCTGTGGACCGATCGCGGCATTGCCTGGATGCAGGAAACCGTGCTGGCCCTGGCCAACGCCAACGAGCGCAGCGCCTACCAGTTGGTGGGTGCGTTCCAACTCGTTGCCCGGCTTGCGGACGATTTAAAACCCCGCGTGATCAAGGCGTTGCAGACCATGCGCAACGGTGTGGATCGGTCCCGCCATGTTTCGCTGGCCGGCCGGATTGATGCGTTTCTCGCATCGGTGGAAGCGATCCGGTGAAACGATGCATCGCCATCGGGTGCTGTCTGCTTGCCTGCCGGCTGCTGCCGGCCGGACAGCTCGAACTGGATGGTTACGGGAATGTGGCGGGACTCGTGGATGAAGGTGCCCGCGTCGATGTCCGGTCAGTCATACGGATCGCCTGTCCCGGCTGGCAGGCGCACGGCGAATCGGGGGGGTGGTCGGTCCGGGATATCCGCCACGCAGCCGGAACCGGTCATGAGACCTGGAGCGGCCGCATACCGGTTGGCGATGCCGGCCTGTGCCGCTACAATGTCCGGCAGGTCGTCACCGGCGGGACGGATCGCCTTGAAATCGGGATCACCGCCGAGCAGGCAATTGAACTGGAAGGGGTTTACCTGTTCTTCCTGTTGCCGGTGAGCCGGTTTGCGGATGGAACCGTGGGTATTCTGCGGGGTGACCGGGTGGTGACCAATGCCGTATTGCCCCGCACGGTGCAGGGTTCACCGCATTTTCTTGCCGGGCAGGGCGATGGCCTGGCCTGGACCGACAAGGCCGGGACGCAGACCGTACGGATCCGGTTTGAGAAACCCTGCTGGATCATGATCCAGGATGAGCGCCATTGGAAGGGCAGTGACTACGCCGGATTTGTGGCGTTTCACCAGGGCAATCTGGCCGCCGGCCAGACGGTGATGACCGGATTGCGCGTGGAAGGGAACGCACGGGCGGATACCCGCCCGGTACAGGTACAAATCAATTCCCTGCTGCCCCGCGGCACGTTTGGCGGGGTGGGCGGGAATTATGTATATGCACTCAATTCGCCGGTCACCGCGATCCTGGCGACCAATCTGTCGGTGCGGTGGGGACGGGCGGGGATGCCGCTCGATGTGTGGGAACCCCGTAATGACGATGCATCACCCACCAACATGCAGTGGGATGTGTTGCGGGCTGCTGATGCGCCCGGGTCGATGGTCCGGCAATCCATGGAACGGGCGAAATGGCTGACGGAACACCGCGTGCCTCAGATGTTTTCAATTTGGAAACTGCCGTCCTGGATGTATGTGGACCCTGACCGCGACCCGGATGCGCACCGGCAACGCATGGCGTCAAACCGTTGGCCGGAAGTTCTTGAAAGCATTGGTTCCTACCTGTTGCATGCGCGCCGGGAATACGGGGTTGAGCCGGAATGGCTGTCCTTTAATGAGCCGGACATCGGATGCTTTGTGGAGTTTTCCGCCGGGGAACACCGCGATGCCATCCGGCGGATGGGGGAATATCTTGATTCGCTCGGATTAAAAACCCGCCTGGTGCTGGGCGATGTGGCGTCTCCGCGTACCCCGCTGGATTATGTGCGGGTTGCCGGGGACGATCGGGAAGCCCGGAAATGGGTTGGCGCCCTGGCCTTCCATTCCTGGAATGGTGCGGAGCCGGCGGTGCTGGAGGAATGGGCATCGTTGGCGGAAGTATACCAGCTCCCGTTGCTGGTGACGGAGCAGGGATGGGACCCCGGCGCCTACCGGACCCCGTGGATACTGCATACCTTCCCGTATGCCCTGCAGGAACTGCGGCTTTACCAGACCATACTGCAGCATGCCCGGCCGCAGGCCCTGCTGCAATGGGAGTTGACGGAAGACTATTCCCTGATGGAAGCCGTGGGTGGTGGCGCCTTTCGTTCGACACCCCGGTTGGGGTATCTCCGGCAGTTCAGCTGGTTGGCTCCGATAAACGGGATGCACCTGATGGTACGGTCCGATCATCCGGAAGTATTGGCGACAGCCTTCATGAACCGTGAGCGACCGGTGCCCGCGTTTACGGTTCACTTGGCGAACCTGGGCGGGAAACGTCTTGCCACGGTCTTGGGGATTCCACATCCAGTCAGGCAGTTGCAAGTCTGGCGCACCACCCGCACGGAACATGCCGTCACCAACGCCCCCCTGGACGTGGTCAAGGGTGGCGTCAAGTTGGAGCTTCCTGCCGGAAGCCTGGTGACCCTTACGACCATGGAGTAATGACGAGCCCTAATCCGAATGGCACTAAGTTAATCTCCATTTTCGACTCTGGGAAAGACGGCTCGCGAGGATCCTGCTTCGCCAAGGCTACGCAGGGCAAGCAGCTCACCCTCCATAAGCTTTTCAATCGAAAACGGATGTAACCAACTTGGGGGGCGAACGTCCTCACGAGCCGTGATCGAAGGAAGCGCTTAACTGACTATCAGTGGGCGTGGTGCAGTTGCGCTTGGGCAATGTCGATCAATGATTTCAGAGCTGAATTAACGGCATGTTCATCGTGGAAGAAACGCGCCACCTCTGGTGAAAGCCGGACCAGATTGGTGCCTGACTGAAAGCGCTTCGCATACTTACCTCGCACACCCTTGAGTCTGGAGAGGTCATACTCAGGACGCAGATCATCAACCATTGCAGTATTACTTGCCTTCTTCATAATATCTTCGCTCCTGTTGCGTTGTCTTCCTTGCGCTGATGAGTCGAATCGTGTCACCACGATCGGCGTGAGAGACAATCAACACCCGCCTCGCCGGGTCCATTCCGACGGTTATGAATCGGTGCTCAGTCACCGAATGGTCAGGATCATGCACGGTAATGGACAACGGATCGGCAAAGATCATTGCCGCTTCGTGAAAATTAACGCCGTGCTTCCGCACATTGCTGGCAGCCTTTCGTGGATCCCAATCAAAATTCATGGTCGAATAATACCGTCTTGGGCAAGGAGTCTCAATTCATATCTGACGGTGAATATAGCATAATGGCCTTATTGTACGGGTTTCAGAAAGAAAACCGGTTGGTATTTCAAACGTATCTACGGGGGAAGGGATTGTAAAACGTTGAACTTGGAAAATAAGGGGAGCGGCACGCTCGGCGATCGCGCCCTACCAGAGAAGGAAAGTGGATGGTTCGCCAGGGACCCTGCATCGCCGAGGCTTGCAGGGCAAGCGACTCGCCCTCCCAGGGCGGGGAGAGGGACGGCGTCGCTGGAGCTCCGCTCTTCAGCAGAGGGAAGGGTCAGCAATGCGATCCACCGGGGATGTGTGAAGGCACCGGGTCAAGCGGTGGATCAATCGATCAGCTGGATCGGATCTCCGCCTTGTCCTTGATCGTGAGGGGGAGTCCGCAGGTGACGAGGACGACTTCGTCGGCGCGTTCGGCTACCTGGCGGTTCACGGTACCGGCGAGGTCCCGGAATGCCCGGGCCATCGGGTTCTCGGGGACAATTCCCATGCCGACTTCGTTGGTGACGAGGATCAGGTTGCAGGGAGGCGCGTTGAGCAGATCAAGCAGGGCCGCGGTTTCCGGGTAGCTTTCGTTGTTTGTCCCGTGATGATGCATCAGGTTGCCCAGCCATACGGTCAGGCAATCGAGGAGGACCACGTCACAGGGTTGGGTGATGCCCCGGATGGCATCGGCCACGCGGAGCGGTTCTTCAACCGTGGTGAAGGTGTCGCGGCGTTCATCACGGTGGCGGGCGATCCGGTCCTTCATCTCATCATCGAAGGCAATGGCGGTTGCCAGGAAAACACGGCGTTTATAGGTCAGGGCGCGGGCCAGGGCGAACCGGCTCTTGCCGCTGCGGGCACCGCCGGTCACCAGGAGTACATGGTGTTTGGGCATGGGTTCCTCAATTCATTGTCCGTTTGCATTCACGGCTTGGCAGAAGCGGCAGCAGGTCGGCGGGCGTATCCCATTCCCGGGCACCGGAGGTGCGGAGGGATTCCGCCAGCCGGGTGGCGGAATGATCCGGCGTGAAATCGCGGGTCTCAATCCCGCGCATGAGAAAGACCGGTTTCCCCGCAGTGAGGGTTTCCTGGACCAATACGAGGTTGGCGACATTGCCGGGGCCGAAGGGAAGGCCGGCCACCACGACGGCATCGGCCAGGGTTACCAGTTTCCGGGTTGCATCGAGCGTGGCCGGCGTGATGGGCGAAAAGGGTTTCTCAACGGCAACCTCAAGTCCCAATGCCGTGGCAAGATCGGTATCCGTGTCGCCGGCATTCAGCGCACCGGCGGTGACGGTGTATTCGCACAGGTTGAGTTGGCGCATGATTTCGGCAGCGCTGCCGCCGCCGCCCACCACGTGAATCCGGATGCCGCTCCCGGAACGGTCCGGCATCCAGCGCCGGGCGGGGGTGACGGTGATGGATCCGGTTCCCACGGCGGTCTGCACGTTGACATCGCAATGGTAGACGGCCTTGAGCTGCTGCTCGGTCAACACGGTCTGCGGGGCGCCGTCGGCGACGATCCGGCCATGGTCGAGCAGGATCAGGCGGCGGCAGTATTCGGCGGACAGGTTGAGGTCATGGCTGATCATCAGCACCGTGGCGCCGTGGTCACGGTTGATACGTTCCACCAGGGTCATGATTTCAAGGCGATGGTTGATGTCCAGGTGCGACGTGGCTTCATCCATGAGTACCAGGCGGGGGTCCTGGGCCACGACCATGGCGATCACGACCCGCTGTTTTTCACCGGCGCTGAGTTCGGCATATACCCGGAACCGGAGGTCCGACACGTCCGTATACGCCATGGCGCGTTCCACCCGGGCGCGGTCTTCGGCGGTGGGGGGGTGGAAGCGGTTGGCGGTGCGGACCATGCCGGTCATGACCACTTCTTCAACCGTGAACGCCATGGGGGTTTCCATGCTTTGCGGCACCACGCCGACCAGCCGGGCGCGTTCCGCGGCCCGGAGGTTTTCCAGCGGGTGCCCGAAAAGGGAAATCGTTCCCCGGATCGGTTTGACCAGGCCGGTGATGACGCGCAGGAGCGTGGTTTTCCCGGCGCCATTGGGCCCGATGATGGAGGCGATTTCGCCTTCGGGAATGGTGAACGAAACATCCTGGAGAATGGGGGTTTTCCGGTAACCGGCCGTGACGGCGTTGAACGTGAGGGCCGGGGCGCTCATGCCATCCATCCCCGCCGGCGTTTGGCGCGCAGGATCAACAGGAAGAATGGTCCTCCGAAAATGGCGGTGATGACACCGACCGGGATCTCGCGCGGCGCCAGGAGGGTCCGGGCAAGCGCATCACACAGCATCAGGAATGTGCCTCCTCCGAGGGCGGCTGCGGGAATCAGGCGGCGATGGTCGGGACCCACCAGTGCCCGGATCACGTGCGGGATGATCAGGCCGACAAAGCCGATCAGCCCGGCCAGGCCGACCGATGCGGCGGTGATCATCGTGGCCAGGACAAGTCCGATCCCCATGATCAGGCCGGTGCGGATGCCCAGATGATGCGCGGTTTCGGTGCCCAGGGTCATGGCATTGAGTTCCGGGCTGAGGGACCAGAGGGCGAGGGCGCCTGCCAGCATGAACGACCCGCAGGTCAGGAGCATGGGGAGACCGGCGGGTTGGAGGTCGCCGAGCATCCACCACACCACGCTGTGCAAACCCTCAACCGGTGCGGTGGCCACCATGAACATCAGGATGCTGGAGCAGACCGAACTGACAATCACGCCGCTGAGGATCAGGCTGTAGACCGAAGGGGATCCGCCGTCGTGGGCAATGGTGAAGACGAGGGTGAGGGTGATGATGGCGCCGACAAATGCGAGGCCCGGCAGCCAGGCCAGGCCGGCGGCGCTCAACCCGGTGAGGATGGCAATGGCGGCCCCGAGTCCGGCGCCGCTGCTGACCCCGAGAATATAGGGTTCGGCCAGCGGGTTGCGCAGGAGAGCCTGGAACACGACGCCGGCGCAGGAGAGGGCGGCGCCCACGATAAATCCGCCGGCCACCCGGTTGGCGCGCAGGCTGAAAATGGCCTTCCCGATCGGGGTGCCGAGATCCGGGAAGCCGATTCCGGAGGAACCCAGGATCAGGCAGAGCCATGCCATCAGGGGTGTTCCGAGGATCAGGACAAGCAGGACCGCGCGGGATTTATTCATGGGACGGATTGGGAAATGCTCCGGTGCAGGGCTTCGATACCCTGGATAACCCGTGGACCGGGTCGCAGGATGATGTTGTTGTCGAAACCATCGTATACGGCGCCGTTGGTAACCGCCTTGACGTGGGCCCAGCCGGGGCGTTTCAGGACGGTTTCGCGAACGGTCCCTTCGCGGGACATGTAGAAACAGAGGATGATGTCGGGGTTCTGCTTGAGTATCCATTCCGGATCGAGGGTGAAATAATCGTTGCCGGCCTGATCGCCGAGATTCCTGCCGCCGGCCAGATTGATCAAGTCCGACAGGAACGAGTTGGTTCCGGCCGTGGTGATCGGGTCATTCCATATTTCGGCGTAGACCAGGGGATGGGTGCCGGAGGTTTCCGACCGGGCCTGCCAGTCGGCGAGTTCGCTACGGATCCGGCCAGCCAGTTCAAGCGCCTGGGGTTCGTACCCGATCAGGGTCCCGACTTTTTCGATGGCGAGGGGGATATCCCGTACCGATTTGCAGGCAATCCGTTCCCGGCGCAAGCCCAGCGCCTCCATCTGGTTGGCCATGGTCTGGTCCGCGAGATCGGCTTCCAGAATGATGGTGGGTTCAATGGACAGGATGGTTTCAATGGATGGCACACCGAATCCCCCCACGATAGGGACCCGGTCGATGATTTCCGGGGGATAATCACAGGCACTGGTCCGGCCGGCCAGGACCTCGGTGCCGGCGATGGCGCAGACGATCTCGGTGAGGCTGGGCGCCAGGGAGACAATCCGGATACCGGTGGGGGCATTACCCGGTTTTGCCGCTTTGGAACAACCGGCCAGACCGAAGGCCAACGCCATGAAAATGGATAAACCTGCATGCGTGTTCATGACGCCATTACGGGGCTTGACCGTCGCATCTGTCAAGGAGGGAAAATCCGTATATAGGGAAAATCCGTACCGGAGCGGTGCCCGATGCGGATGAAACAGTCGCATGAAAGGTGGGGGTGCCATCTGACTCTGACCTGAATGGCACTAAGATAAGCGCCATTCGACTCTGACCTTGTTATTTTGATCGGTTACCCGTTATGTTCTCCTCGTCGTGAGAGCAGTTATTATCCGTGAGCAAACGCCATGAATGTTGAATGTCGGCGCACGAAATTGCGGCCCATATGGGTGTGAGGACTGAAAGGGAAGAAACTTCATGACCGAGAAATCACATTCCGCTGGCAGGGCGTCCGACCTGACATTCATCCGTGTTGGAGGCTTGTGCCGAGCATCAGTCTGGCATGCGCAAAAGGAACTGACCGGTACCCGCCGGGCGGGCGGCAGGAACGATGAAGTTGCCGAAGAGGAGGCTGATGGATGACGTTCTGGTATTCACGGCATGCAGAGGAAGAAATGGCGCGACGCGGTATTCCGCGGGCGCTGGCGGATGGCGTGCTCCGGCGACCTCAGCAGATTGTGCCAGAACGCGGATCAAGAAAAGCGTACCAGTCGAAAGTGACTTTCGGCGATGGGCCGTGCTTTCTGTTGCGATTGATTATTGATGACGCGATAGATCCCGCCGTCGTGGTGACGGTGTATCGGACCAGCCGCATCGAGAAGTACTGGAGGAAGACATGAAAGTAACTTATGATCCGGAAGTTGACGTTCTGAGGATTCTTCTGCACAGCGGGCCGATCGAGGAGAGCGACGAAAGCAAGCCCGGCGTGATTCTCGATTACGATAAGTCCGGAAACGTAGTGGGTATGGAAATTCTCGACGCATCCAAGCGAACCGACAGTCCCCAGACCATGGAATATGCCATCACCATGCCGCAGACAGCCGTTTCGTCGGGCGCATTCGTTCGCGAAGAGGCAACCGGATATGGCCGCTCAAAAAAGCGTAGAGGTGGGAAGAACTGAGCGGCATGGTTGTCCAGAACAAGATGAAGAATACCGGCTCACGCTTAACGTATGAAGCCGTTCCCTGTGGCCTGCCATGAGCAAGTGAGCGAAGCGAACGCGTCGAATGGCGGAGGGGGAGGGATTTTCCGCCAGAGGCGGATCAGCCTTCGGCTGAGAACCCCCGCCCACGTCGGGGGAGAATAAATTGGCGGAGGGGGAGGGATTTGAACCCCCGTTACCAGTAAAGGTAAACATGATTTCGAGTCATGCGCATTCAACCGGGCTCTGCCACCCCTCCGGCGGTTTGATACAGGCAAATGCACGTATGTAAGCTGGGAGAATATCCTGAAACCGGACTGGATTTCAATCTTCTCTTTTCGAATTCTCTGTTGCATGGGATGGATGGCTTAAGTAGTGTTCGCTTCCGATTGAATGTAAACGGCAGCGGAGGACATGACATGCGTTTCGGCGTGGCGGATTACGGGATGAACGTGTGGGATGGCGGCTGTTTCGATGTCGGCGCGCGCCTCGAAGGGCTCAAGCGGATCGGTTATGACGGCTTGGAACGCCTGGCGGCCAACAGCCCGTCCGAAGCCTTGTTGCGCGCCGCGGATTTCCGGCGGCTGGGCATGGATTTCGCCACCTGCCTCGGCCCGAACATACAGGCTTCCATCCAGTGGACAGCGGCCTTGGGCAAGCCTTACGTGTGGACATCGGTTACCGGCAGGACATTCGATGATTTCTGCCGCCAGGTAAACCACCAGGTGGACATCTGCAACCGCTGGGGGATCCGGGTGGGGTTGCATAATCATCTCGGCTCGCTGGTCGAGTCACAGGCACAGTTGGAGGAATTCCTCAAGCGTTGTCCGGGTTGCGGTTTGATCCTGGATACGGCGCACCTCGCGGCGGCGGCCGGTAATCCGGTGGACATCGTCCAACGCTATGCCTACCGTCTCGTTGCCATGCATCTCAAGGACTGGATCGTGTCGAAACCGGAAATCGGGCTGGACCAGTGGCCCCAGCGCGGCCGGTTCTGTGAACTCGGCGCCGGGAACATCGGGCTGGATAATGCGGCGGTGATGAAGGCGCTTGTCAAGGTGGGGTATGACGGGTGGGTGTTCGTGGAACATGATACGCACCTGCAGGATCCGTTCAAGGATCTGGCCATCAGCCGGGACTATTTGCGCAAAGCGGGGTTTTGAGGGAATACAAGGAGATGATCACCATGGCAAAGACAAATCCGATTCGTATTGGCATCGTGGGGCTTGGACGTGCCGGTTGGGGGATGCACGGGCCGGAACTCAACGGCAAGGAATCCATGTTCCAGATTGTCGCGGGATGTGATCTGGATGCCGATCACCGCAAACGGTTTGCCAACAAGTACGGGTGTTCCGTATACCGGCGCATCGAGGATCTTATTGCGGACAAGGACGTGGAGCTGGTGGATATTGCCACCCGGTCCACCGAGCACGTATCGCACGCCCTGCTGGCACTCAAGGCAAACAAGGATGTGTTTATCGAGAAGCCCATGGCGGTTTCTTATCCGGAAGCGCTTACGCTGAAGCCCGCCATCCGCCGGTCACGTGGCAAGGTCTATATCCGGCATAACCGCCGCTTTGAACCTGGGTACCAGCACATCCGCGAGATCATGGCATCAAAAGTCCTGGGGGAAATTTACGAGATCAAGCTCCGCCGCAACGGTTACAGCCGGCGGGATGACTGGCAGACCCTGATCCGGTGCGGGGGAGGCCAACTGCTGAACTGGGGACCGCATATCATCGACCATGCCCTGCGTTTGCTCGAATCGCCGGTGGCGGATATGTGGAGCGATCTCAAGTTGATTTCGGCTGTCGGCGATGCGGAAGATCATCTGCACATTATTCTCAAAGGGAAAAATGGACGGGTGGTGGATCTCCAGATCAGCGGCGGGTCGGCCATTCCGGAACCGGAATACATCGTGCTGGGGACCCGTGGGGGGCTCCGGAGTTCCGGGAATGAGATCTACCTGCGTTACCTGGACCCGCAGAACAAGCTCATTCGACGCCGTGCCAAGCCCGGCACACCGAAACAGGGTTTCGGATCGCCCGATAACCTGAGATGGATCGAGAAGACCATACCGGTCGAGCCCAAGTCCGGCGCCACGATGACATCGATTTGGAACCATTTGTACGATTCCATCCGCAAGGGAAAACCGTTCCCCATTACCCTCGACGAGGCGTTGGGGGTGATGCAGGTGGTTACCGCGGCAAAGAAAGGGACCCCGTTCGCGGGTTGAGGGATCAGGCATGACATCACGCGAGATCATCACGGCCAATATCGAGAACCGCTGCGACGGAAGAATCGGGTTCAATTTCGGGGGGGACAGACGGAACGACTTGTCGGGTTGCGGTATGGCACATCCCTTCCAGGCGAAGAAATGGGATGAAGGCGCCTACGAGTTCTCCACGGACCTGTGGGGCAATACCTGGCACCGGATCAAGGGCCTCTCACAGGGTGGGGAAGTGTACAAGCCCGTGATCGCGGATTGGACGGATCTTGACCGGCTTGAACTGCCTGATCTCGATAATCCGGCCTGGTATGACGGGGCGCGCAACCTGGCGGCTACCGACAAGGAGAAGTTCCGGATCGGCTGGATGCCCGGTTGGCCGTTTGCCACCTGCCGGTACATGCGAAAGATGGAAATCTATTTCATGGACCTGATTGCCGAGCGTGAACCAATCGACATCCTGCACGACCGGGTGACCGCGTTATTTGAGCGCGTGATCGACCGCTATGGCGAGAGCGGGATGGATGGAATCATGTTTTGCGAGGACCTGGGCATCCAGGACCGGTTGTTGATGTCTCCGACCATGTGGAATGATGTGTTTCGCCCGTTATATGAGCGGCTGACCAGCCGGGCCCACCGGTACGGGATGAAGGTGATCCAGCACTCCTGCGGTTACAACTGGCTGCTGGTGGATTCCCTGTGCGAGGCGGGCATTGATTGCCTGCAATTCGACCAGCCG
Source organism: Lentisphaerae bacterium RIFOXYC12_FULL_60_16 (assembly GCA_001803315.1). GTDB lineage: Bacteria > Verrucomicrobiota > Kiritimatiellia > UBA8416 > YA12-FULL-60-10 > YA12-FULL-60-10. The sequence continues at coordinate 7,282 of MHBQ01000093.1, read as the reverse complement.
GCGGTCTATGACCAGCCGGCTTTGGCGGCCAAGCTGAAAAAACACGGGGTGGGACTGTTTTCACCCTGCGACATCCAGAAGGTTCTGCCCACCGGGGATCGAGCCCTGATCGAGCGTGAGACCGAGCGGTTGGTCAACACTTTCCGCGGCGGATTCATTGCCAAGAATTACCCTGACCTGCACGGCATCGGCGTGGAACCGGAATGGGATACCTGGGCCTACGACACGTTTGTACGTTTCGGCGGGTGATGCTGGCTATCCGTTTTACGGTTTGGGATTGGCCGGGTTTTTGATGGAATTTATCCTGGCCTTAACCGCCGGCAACTCGATCAGGCGTTTTATCCCCTCCAGAACGTCCCGCACGATGGCCGTGGAGGAATGGGTGGCGCCGGTCACCGTGTCCAGTTGGGGGAGGGCGGTATCGGCGGGGAGTTCCTTGAATTGCGTGAAGAAGTCATTTCTCAACTTGCTGAAGTAAAGGGGAGTTTCCATGTGTTCCAGGACCTTGATGTTGCGGATACTGGCATTGGTTGACAGGGAGACCAGGCAGGCAATCTGGCTGATGTGCCCCTTGACCGGAGGATTCAGGCGATCCGTACGAAACACCCATCCAAGCGTCATGCCGTCTGCATCCAGCACGCTGAATGCCTCTTCCTGGGGTGTCAGGCCATCCAGAGGAGCCAGTTTGGCAGCGCCGGGGAAAGCGGGTTTCCAGTGGTTTTCGGCTGGTGGGGTGGCCTGACAAATCCATGCTGACAGGCATCCGGCGAGGATTATCGTTGACCGGATCTTGTTCAGGATCAGCATGCGTCCTCTCCCCTTGTAACGGTTCATCTTGAATATCAAAGGCTTTCAGTTTACTAAATCCCTGATATGCATTCACCTCAAATCGAAAGGTCCATGATGCGGTTGTCCCGGTGTCGACGCTGGCGGATGATGTTCCTGATGGTTCTGTTGACCGCTCCGGTCATGGCCGTTGATTGGGAGAATTTTAACCGTGAAGATTATGAAGAGGAGGCCGGTTCGAGCTTTTCGATATTTGCGGGACCTGACCGGGAAGTTTACGGCGCCTACTGGGGGTTTGGAACCTGGTTAAAGCATACCCCGGTTTTCGGCGATTATAATTTCAGCCTGTTTAATCATGGTGAGGAACATGCCTTTTACACCGGTGTTGGCCTTACCATCCGTATCATGCCCCATTGGAAGGTGGCGCCGTTTGTCGGGGGGGGCGGTTCCTACAACTATTCATTCAAGGACCGATACCCCGATCCTTCCGGCACGAATCCGGATGAGCCGGAAGACCGGGGAGACTCCTACTGGGGGTGGCATGCCGAAGGGGGCATCCGGTTCTGGTTTGAGAACCGGATCCAGTTGTTCGAGTTGATGGGCCGGTATGTCCGGACCTCGCTGGACGGCGACCGGGATTACGTGATGGTTGCGATTGGAACCGGCGCCGGATTTTAAGCCATACCGGTTGTCCTATGCGCCCTGCCGGCCGTGGCGCAGCCGGACATCGCGTTTGCCGGTGGTTACCTCGCCGGCATCGAAGGGCTTCTCACCGGCCTTGCGCAGGATCTGCAATGCCTTGTCATAGGCGTTGGGCCGCACGATAATCACCATCCCGATGCCCATGTTGAAGACGCGGTACATCTCGTCGGTTTCTACCTTGCCGTGTCTCTGGATGAACGGGAAAACCGGCAACACCGGGGCCGTGCCCGTGTTGATGATCACACGGGTGCCGGCCGGCAGGATGCGTGGAATGTTGTCGATCACGCCACCACCGGTGATGTGCGCCATCCCCTGGATGCGTACGGATTGCATCAGTTTGACAATGGGGCGCAGGTAGCTGCGGTGGACCGCCAGCAGCGTATCGGCCACGGTCCGGCTGGTTCCTGGCAGGCGATCGCGGATACGGAGTTTTGCCTGCTCAAAGATGACGCGCCGGGCCAGCGAAAAACCATTGGTGTGCAGGCCGGTCGACGGGAGGCCGATAACCCGGTCGCCCGGCCGGATGCCGGTGCCCGTGATCATGTCGCGCTTGCGCACGACGCCGACGATGGTTCCGACCAGGTCATATTCGCCAATCGGGTACAAACCCGGCATTTCGGCGGTTTCACCGCCGAGCAGGGCGCAACCGTTTTCGCGGCAGGCCTTGCACAGGCCCTTGACCACCTGGCGGAAAACCGGGCCTTCAAAACGGGCCGTGCCCACGTAATCCATGAAGAACAGCGGAGTGGCCCCCTGGACCAGAATGTCGTTGACGCAATGGTTGACGATGTCCTGCCCGACGGTGTCGTGGCGACCGGCCATCCCGGCAACCTTCAGCTTGGTGCCCACACCGTCCGTGCTGGCCACCAGCAGGCAATCCTTGCCGGGTGACTGGAACAGGCCGCCGAACAGGCCGATATCGCTGACCACGCCCGGGGTGGAGGTGTCATGGACCATGCGCTTGATCGCGCGGAGGGCGCGCATCTTGTTGTCGATATCCACGCCGGCGCGGGCATACGCGGAACGGGGTTTTGACGCGGACTTTTTCATGGGGTCTCCTTGCGGCCTACAGGCCCACGGCCCGGAAGGTGCGGTTGATATCCTTGAAATGCACGGCCAGGTTGAAGGTTTTGCGGATGTCATCCTTGGATACGTGCTGGAGAATTTCCGGATCCTGTTCCAGCAATTCACGGAACGAGGCCCCGGTTTCCCAGGACTTCATCGCATGGCGTTGGACGGCGCGGTAGGCCAGCTCGCGGCTTACCCCGTGGTCGGTCAGCATCAGGAGCACCTGCTGGGAATGGATCAGGCCGTGGGTCATGTCCAGGTTGGCCTGCATCCGCTTGGGATAGACCTTCAGGTTCCGGACCAGTTTCTCCAGTTGGGTGAGCATGTGGTCGAGGGCGATGGTGCTGTCGGGCAGGATGACCCGTTCCACGGACGAGTGGGAAATGTCGCGCTCGTGCCACAGGGCCACGTTTTCCATGGCGGCCACCAGGTTGCCGCGCAGGAGGCGGGCCAGGCCGGAGAGCTTTTCGCCGGTGATGGGGTTCTTCTTGTGGGGCATGGCGGACGACCCCTTCTGTTCGCGGCCGAAGAATTCCTCCACCTCGTGTACCTCGGTGCGTTGCAGGTGGCGGAACTCCGTGGCCCAGCGGTCGACCGAGGCGCCCACCAGTGCCAGGGCGGCCATGTATTCCGCGTGCCGGTCCCGCTGGAGAACCTGGGTGGAGATGGCCGCCGGGCGCAACCCCAGCTTGCGGCAGACATGTTTTTCAACAAACGGATCGAGATGGGCATGGGTGCCCACGGCGCCGGAGAGCTGGCCGACGGCGACCGTTTTGCGTGCCCGTTCGAGGCGTTCGATGGCGCGGCCGAATTCGTCATACATCAGGGCCATTTTCAAACCGAACGTGATCGGCTCCGCATGGATGCCGTGGGAACGTCCGATCATGGGGGTGTTGCGGTAGCGGCGGGCCTTGACCGCGGCTGCGCGTCGGACCGCCTTGGCGTCGCGGATGAGGATGTCGATTGCCTGGACCATCTGGACCGCAAGACTGGTGTCCAGCACGTCCGAGCTGGTGAGTCCCCGGTGGATGTAACGGGCGGATGGACCCACGTGTTCGGCCACATTGGTCAGGAACGCGATCACGTCGTGGTTCACCTTGCGTTCGATCGCGTCGATCCGTTTCACGCTGAAGGCGGCCCGCTTCCGGATCCGCGCCAGGTCGGCGGCCGGTACCAGTCCCAGGCGGTTCATCGCCTCGCAGGCAAACAGCTCGATGGTCAACCAGGTTTGGAATTTGTTCTGGTCGGTCCAGATGGCGCCCATTTCCGGCCGCGTATAACGTGCAATCATCGGTGTGAATCCTCCTAAATGGCAGGCCACTATAAGAAGGGGGACGGGTGGTCCACAAGCACGAAGTCCCGTGACGGGCGTATCGGGTGAGTTACTCCATTTTCGCTGGAGCCGGCCCGCGTGCCGCCTGGTCCGGTTGGAGCCGGTCCGACTCCGAAGCAAACCGTTGTCTATGGAGAAATGTTGATGTCCGGTGAAGACGAGAAGATCGTGCTTGAAGTTGAGAGTGACCGGGCGATAGGGACGAAAGCGTTTGCAGCGACGTTGAAGATGGAGCGCGGACGATACAGGGTGAAACGTGGCAGGCCGGAAAAAGCGTGTTAATTACATCAGAATATATTAATGCTCAATAGTTTAACTAGAACGTCCCCAATTGATCTCCCCAATTGATCAATTGATCACATGGCGATGAGAACCCGATGAGCGATCCCTCGGTCCCCGCGGCGGGTCATGGGGACGCGTTCCGGCGATTCCGCGATTGCGACAGCAGGAACACCGAACCGGGCTTTACCGGCAAGCCGCTCAGCGACGCCTCGGCCGTATTGCCGTAGGCACCCTGGTTTATGCATTCCCCGTTGAGCGGCGGCTCGTTGGCAAACGCACACGCCGGATCCCCCGCATCGATGCAGGGACTGTTGGTCGTGAACTTCACCCAGTTTGTCCCATCGACCAGGGTTCCGTATTGACTCTTCAGGTGGAAATCCGTCCCATCGGCAACGAACAGCGCATTGGTCGAGATGCTGTTGCCGTCCTGCCCGGTCTGGCCCTGCCAGTCTGAAAGACTGTTCATGACCGGCGTACTCGGGGGATTCTCTTTTCCCCACGTAAAAGAATAGGTGCCCGCCCCGGTGGGATAGAAGTCGTTGTAGTCCACAACGATATTCGTTTTGCTGGCTTCGTCGGTCACGGCCATCGCATAAAGCAGGTAGCCCCGCGTGGTCCAGGAAATGTTGTTCCGCACAACCGCATTGCTCGACTGCAGACTGATGTAGATGCCCCCGCCGGTTCCGTAGATCGTATTGTTCGCGATGCTGCTGCTGTGTGTGTACCGGAAAGTGATGCGGTTGTTGCGCAGCCGATTGTGACTGACCAGGCAACTTCGCTGTTTGTCCATAACGATGCCGTACGTGCTGTTGTCGTAACACACGTTCTCGCTTACGATGTTATTCGCAAGCGCCGCGCCGGAAGATGTCCACATCTGGATTCCACCGTACGAGTAGTTCGAGTAGCAATTGTTCCCGGTGATCCGGCTGTCGGCACAACTCCTGACATAGATCCCGCCGCGATTCTTGTAGCAGGTGTTGTTTGCCAGGGTAAGGTTCGTTCCGCCGTAGGCGGATATGCCGCCGTATAGGTAGGCGTCCCAGTCGTTGTAGCAGCAAATGTTGTTGCTGGCCACGCAGTTGTCCGACAGGTAGAAGTAGATGCCGCTGGAAGCGTGCTTGCACGTGAAGCCCTCGATTTTGACGTAGTCCTTGCCGTTCACATAGAAAACGCTGTTCTTCCTCGTTGCCTTGATCGCGTGTCCATCGGGGCTGTCGCCGTTTTTGGTGTGAATGTAAAGGATGTCGCCGGCGGCATCATAGTAGAAGGTGGCCGCAGTGGCCTGGACATCGTTCGTGTTGTATTTCTGAACGTAGTCGCAGTACTCATTGTCTTCCCACACGTTGTTGATGGTTACCGTCTCGGTGGTCTTCTTCCAAGTGACTCCGCCGTGCAGAACAAAATTCGTCACGGTCTCCCAGCCCGAGACCACGACGGTATCGCCTTCTTTTGCCCGGTAGGTGATCGGACTGCCCGCGGAACCGGCGTTGACGGGCGTGACTTGCTCCTGATAGGTGCCTGCCGCGACCGTCACCGTTCCCCCGGCGGTGACAATGCCGGCGGCTTTCTGGATTGTCTTGAAAGCGTTTTCCCAAGACAGGCCGGTATTGGTGTCTGTGCCGTCGGGCTTCACATAGTAGTCCGCGGCCTGCCCGGAATACACGAAAGCCAGTAACAGGCTTATCGCCGCGATGAACACGAGATTACGGGCATGAAATCGAACCATGGCATGCTTCGTCATAGTGCAACCTCCTCGCTGCGGGGACATCTGCTGACAGGAAAATTGCTTTTGAGCGGTACAGGCACACGCGCAACTGGTAATCAGCCTGTAAAACACCTCTACACCCAAGGAGCATGCATGAACAATGGGGGATAAGACAAGAATAAAGGCGGGGAATAATCCGGGCTAGGATAGAGGGGTTCTGAAGATAGCAAATAGAGCTTGCAGGGGAGCGATGGGTAGACAAGATCACGACCCATTTGGATTCCATATGCAGATAATGAAGATAAGCATCTATTTGTTGCCTTCAGCTGACCCCTGGCCTTGACTACCAGGGAATGGGGAGCGGAGTTTGCCGGGATGGATATCAGATCGTTTCCGACAACGTAAAGCTTGTCTGTCCCTGATCGTTTCTGATCGTTTTGGAGTCTCCGGATGTCGTGTCCTTCTGCATGATAAGCGCGTAAGCCTTTTTTCCTCGCCGCTAACTAACGACGGGTGTACGGTGATTGCCATGCGGCATATCGCAAAAATTTGAGA
>MHBQ01000093.1:0-772 GCA_001803315.1 Lentisphaerae bacterium RIFOXYC12_FULL_60_16 | reverse complement strand
CTGTAGAAGGCAAGTACCAATAACAGTTTTTTATAAAGGCAAAACTGTAGGGGATTATTATGCAGATATAATTGTTGAAGGGAAAATCATCCTTGAATTGAAAGCAGCAGAATCACTTGCAGAAGAGCATGAACTACAAATAATAAACTATCTGAAAGCAACTAACATTGAAATAGGCTTGCTTTTAAATTTCGGGAAAGAACCTCAAATCAAAAGGAAAATACTAACAAATGACAGAAAAAGCACTAATAATCCGTGAAAATCCGTTAAATCCGTGTCATCCGTGTGCCAATTCAATCTGAAATTAAAAAATTAAAATTTTCCCCATTTCCTCAACCAACCTGAACTGTACTTTTGCCCTATCGAGGTTATGCCCCGGACGATGGATACGGAAATAAATATCTCCATTCAAATAATCGGTCAGGAAACGCAACCCAATGATAAAAGTAAGGTAGATGGGTGAATATGGCAGAAGTTCTTTTTCTTTCATAGTAAGAAACCTGTCTGCCTCTGACAGGTATCCGGCAGTAAACGTATTATAAATTTCCTGGTTGAAATGAACTTTTGTAAGATCAGTTTCATCTTACAGAGCAGTATTTGCCATGGTCCTCAGTGCATCGCCGTAATCAAAATGAACATATCCCGGCATGATAGTATCCAGGTCGACCAGGCAGAGGGCTTTGCCATAAGCATCAAACAGGATATTGTTCAGCTTGGTATCGTTATGGGTTGGCCGGATCACAGCATTTTGCCGCAATGACGCAAAATATGA
>MHBQ01000092.1:34176-34416 GCA_001803315.1 Lentisphaerae bacterium RIFOXYC12_FULL_60_16 | reverse complement strand
CTGCTCAAGACGATCCGTGCAGCCGCTCCTGATGTCCAGGTGATCATGATGACCGGTGAGCCAACGGCGGAAACCGCAGCGGAGGCCGTCCGGGCCGGCGCGAGCGATTACCTGGTTAAACCTGTCGACAAAAACGCCATTCTCCGCGCGGTTGCCCACGCCGCCAAAGTCAAGGCCCTGGAGGACAATCGCCGGCACATGGAGGAACTTGTCAAAGACCGAATAGCCGCATTGGAGGCC